>CAYFRY010000017.1:8867-11335 GCA_964345665.1 uncultured Oscillospiraceae bacterium | reverse complement strand
GTCGTATAAGACCTCAGTAATTTGTTGTTTATAATCCTCTTTATGGCTTAAGAGTCTTTCCACATGTTCGGGTAAATCCCTTAAATCAGGAATATCAACAGAAATTCCGACAAGTTCTCTTAAAGAAATATCCAAGGGAATAAGCGGTATTTTTTTATACTCCGGGTTAGTCACTTTCATAGGGGTATTGATAAACAAAGAAGGCTTCTTCGTTGCATAAGAGAATTCATAAGCAATCGTAGACCAATCTGTAATCAGTAAATCTGAAGTATAAACCGTTTCACTGGAAGAGAAGTCCGTTTGAATCACAAAATTTTCATTCAGTTCATCCCGATAACGTTCTAATAAAGCCTGCATTTTTCCAGGAAAACGTTTAATAAATTCAGGATGAGGTCTTACCGTTATTTGATAGCCCAGATGAAGGAGGGGACGAATGCATTCGTCTGCACAGCACTCTAAAATATTATCCTTTTGCCATGAAGGCGCTATCAATATCTTTTTAGGATGGTTTTCAAAATCACCCAAGGCGGCAGCGTTTTTCAGCATAGAATCAAGAAGAGGGAATCCGGTTTTGACCAATTTTTTAGCCTTCAGATTATATACTCTTTCCGTTTCTCTGACTTCCCTAAAATGATTAGGTCCATGGCAAAAAATAGTATCAAAATGGTCCAACGCACCTTCTTTTAAAGTAAGGTGAAAGCTGGACATACCATGATCCGTGTAAATATATTCAATATCTTTTCTTATCAAGGAGCGCTTTATGTGATATTTTTCCAAATCAGGTGTTGTCATCACTACGATATCAGCATCCATTAACATCATAAATTGAATTAAGGCTAGAGGTCCGATGTAATAGGCACTGATTCTCGGATTGTTATTTTGGAAAATTTGGTCATTGTAGTCGCTCGTTACATAATGGATTTGGATGTCCTCAGAATGCTCCAGGACATATTCTATAAATCCAGCAAAATACTTATAGAAGCCACTTCCTTCCGAATAAAAGACCAGTTCCTTTTTAGGGGTTTGGGCAAAGCGTTTTCTGTCGGCTTTTTCACGTTCCCTCATTGCTTTTTTTAGTGTTTTGGCCGCTCTTTTTTCTTCCGGGCTAAGTTTGATGGGAGCCTTAATTGCACCGAAATCTACATACTTCCTAGGGTCATAAATTAGATTGCATAAGTATAAAACGGGAATAGAGAATAAATTACCGACAATCCAATAGAGCCCTACACCGCAAGGTAAAAAGTAGGCAAAAATCGCGGAAAACAGAAACAGAAAAACACTCATTCCCCAGCGACTGAGCGCGGATTGAGTCCGTTGTAAAACATTATATTTATTCTGATAGAGAGCCAGGGCCAGAGCGCTCAAACCGGAAAATATAGGATACAGAATGCTAAGTGAGTTGAATTTCGGAATTTCAGCGATACTCATACCTAAGAAGTTTAAATCCATCGCAACAACAGAATGAAAACCGCTGAATGTTTCAAACTGCACGGGATTGGCTTGAACGATACCAATGCTTTGCAATTGCGCTCCTGAACCCATCTGCGTACTCGTAGTGCCTATGATTTCCGCTGATTTTTTTATAAACAATTCGATTTCTTCTTGACTGAGATGCAAGAGATGCTGCATCGGATGATATATGACTTGTATCAACCCTAAAATTATAGGTATTTGAAAAAGCAAAGGTAAAACACTTTTTAAAGTACTATAGCCCTCCTGTTTATAAAGTTTTTTTTGTTCCCGGGCAATAAGTGAAGCGTTTCCGAAATTCCGACTGTTAATCTCATCCAACGCCGGTTTCATTTTTACCATAATAATGGAGTTTTTCTGGGCAACAAGTGAGAGAGGAAACATAATGACTTTTGTCAAGAAAGTAAAGAGAATAATAGACAAGCCGTAATCACCTAGAAGCTGATAACAGTAAGACATTACAGAGCCCAATAGGCTGACCAGAAAATCTATAAGATTATTCATAAATCCTTCTTTCTGCGTTAATCTAAAGAATACTACCATAAATACCTTGATTAAAGCCAGATTAAGGCTATGATAAGAACGATTATCTCGCTGGGAATAAGAAAACGGAAAGGAGTATAGGTTTGCGAGTAGAACATGCAATAATTATGGCAGCAGGAATGTCTTCGCGCTTTGTCCCACTATCCTATGAAATACCCAAGGCTCTCGTCGAGGTAAAGGGAGAAATATTAATCGAAAGACAGATTAAGCAACTCCAATCTGCCGGTGTCCCTTCCATTATTGTCGTTACCGGTTATAAGGCCGAGCAACTGAGTTATCTGAGTGAAAAATTTCCCGTTAAGCTCATCCATAACCCTGAATACAACACGCGAAATAACAATGGAAGTCTTTATGTTGCACGAGATTATTTAAATAACGCTTATATTTGTTCAGCGGACAACTATTTCTTGAAGAACCCTTTTGAGAAAAAAGTCTCTTGCGCGTACTATTCTTTA
>CAYFRY010000017.1:8315-8857 GCA_964345665.1 uncultured Oscillospiraceae bacterium | reverse complement strand
GGATTGACGGAGTAAACATCGGTGGACGTGATGCTTGGTACATGTTGGGTCATGCTTTTTTTGATGAGGTTTTTTCCAAGAGATTTTTAGACATACTGCTTGAAAATTATAACAAAGCGGATTACCGAGATATGCTTTGGGAATCTATATTTGTAAAACATTTAGATCAATTAAAAATGAAGGGTAAAAAATATGCACCCGATATTATTTTTGAATTTGATTCTTTAGATGAATTAAGAGGATTTGATTCAAGTTATAAAGAGTATTCACGCTCCGCTTTGCTCCGACAAGTGGCCCAAGAACTTCAATGTTGCGAAGGGGAACTTCATCACTTTTTACCCCTTCTTGACACAAACAAGCAAAACTGCGGTTTTTCTTTTCAGTTCAAAGAAAACTTCTATATTTTTGATTATAAAACGAAGGCATTGTCTCTAAGAAAATAAATGGATTGGATTGTTTTCGCTTAAAGAAATCAATTGAAGGAAGTTTGCTTTTTCAAATAATCTATTGTATCATCTACAAGTTATTACGGATGGTCCGCT
>CAYFRY010000017.1:5676-8291 GCA_964345665.1 uncultured Oscillospiraceae bacterium | reverse complement strand
ATCCTTGGAGAGAGAGGAGGAACGCAAATGGATTTAGTCAAAGCTGTTGAACAATCGCAATTACGCGAGGACACAACGAAAGTGGAGATCGGCGATTTGGTTCGTGTGCACCTTAAAATTAAAGAAGGCAACCGCGAACGTATCCAGGTGTTTGAAGGCACCGTTATCGCCAGAAAAGGCGGTGGCCTGAGCGAATCCTTTACCGTCAGACGTCTGTCCTACGGTGTTGGTGTGGAGCGCACCTTACCTATTCATTCACCTAAAATCGATAAGATTGAAGTGATGAGAAAAGGTAAAGTCCGCAGAGCGAAGCTGTATTATCTTCGTAAACGCGTCGGTAAAGCAGCCAAGGTCCGTGAAAAACTTCAAGTCAGTAAAAAAGTTTAATTTTTATTACTTTCTCGGATCAGCCGTCCTCTACGAGGACGGCTTTTTCGATTTAGCTGACTTTTGTGTGAATTGGGCTAAAAGCAAAGGTTTTCATTCTGTCGATGGATTATTAAAAATGATTATTAAGGTATACTTCTAATAGCATTAAATGAATGAGGTTTATCAATGAGCATGGAAATTAACTGGTTTCCCGGTCACATGGCGAAAACCAGACGATTAATTGAAGACGCCTTACCGTTAGTCGATATTGTCGTGGAAACCTGCGATGCCAGAATTCCTATTTCCTCCCGCAATCCTGACTTAGCGAAACAAATAGACGGCAAAAAGCACCTTCTCTTACTAACAAAAAAAGATTTAGCGGATGATACAAAGACGCAGCGTAGCCTCGAAATTCTGAAATCAGATCATGGTTTTACTCTTGCTGTTGATCTCTTTAAAAGCACTGATATACGTCTTATCAGACGCAACTTAGAAATTTTAGGCCGTGATTTTGTTCAGAAAGCTATAGAAAAAGGTCGTCTGACTCGTAGTCTTCGAGTTATGGTCGTAGGCATACCGAATAGCGGAAAATCAACTCTTATTAACCAACTGGCTAAAAAGAAAGCGGCTAAGGTCGAGGATCGTCCGGGCGTAACAAGATCAAGACAATGGATTAAAACTGAGGATAATTTTGAATTATTGGACATGCCGGGTATTCTTTGGCCGAATTTAGGGGAGTGGTCCACAAAGCTACACCTTGCTATGACCGGTGCAATCAAAGATGAAATACTGGATCAGGTTGAGTTAGCTTACCATGCCGCTAACACACTCGTTGACCTTTACCCGGATTATATGTTAACGCGTTTCGGGAAAAACAATCGTTTTCTTCCAAACATAGATAACCAGAATTGGGACGAAAACTATTTACGCGACGATATAATGCTTCATTGGCAACGTTTTGAAGCGATGGCACGCAATCGAAATTGTATTCGAAAAGGTAATCAAGTAGATGAGGAACGTTTTGCCAAACTTTTACTAAACGAATTCAGAAATGGACTTATCGGCCGAATCAGTTTGGAGCAAGTTTCATGAAAATAGTAAAAGAGAGTAAAGAAGAGCGCTTTATCAGAATGAATGCGAAGGAGGAAGCCTTGCGCCTTAAAGGCTACCTTAAAGTCGCAGGTATAGATGAAGTGGGTAGGGGGCCTTTGGCTGGACCCGTCTGTGTAGCGGCTTGTATTCTGAATCCTAATCAAAAACTGCTTGGTTTAAACGACTCGAAAAAATTGTCTAAAAAGACAAGAGAAACCCTCTTTGATGAAATTAGAGAAAAGGCTCTGACTTATTCGGTCAAATTGGTATCTCCTCAATATATTGACAGAAAAGGAATAAATGACGCCATTTTGTTGGCAACAAAGGAGGCTTTAAACGCCTTAAATCCCGGACCGGATTTTGTACTTTATGACTATGTGACATGGGAACTGCCAAGTCCGGGTGAGAAAATCATTCAAGGAGATGCAAACTGTAATTGCATTGCTGCGGCCTCTATTCTCGCCAAAGTAGCTAGGGATAAATACATGGCCGAACAGCACAAAGTCTTTCCTGACTATGGGTTCAACACTAATGTCGGATACGGTTCAAAACCTCACATTGAAGCTATTCTTCGACTCGGACCAAGTCCAATCCATCGTTTAAGCTATTTGAAAAAAATATTAGGGGAATAGGAATGGGAGAATACGGACTCAAGCGCAAGCAGGAGGCGAGAGCTTTGGGCATGAGAGCGGAAGAGTATTTTTCGCGTCTTCTACATGAAAGCGGTTTTTCCATTTTAGAACGAAACTATTCTGTTTACGGAACAGGTGAAGTCGATCTGATTGCGAATAGCGGCTACAAAATCTTGAGCATAGAAATTAAAGCCAGAACCATAGCCGGTTTAAGTCAAATCTACGACCATTCCGCTACACTTGCTGTTAACGCTATGAAACGGAAAAGAATTTATGCCTGTATGCAAGAGTATTGCAATAAGCATCATTTAGGGAAAGAGTATGACGTTTCCTATTGGCTCGGAATTTATTACGTTAATCCATATGGCTTCTTATTGTTTTCTGATTTACTCGCTTGCGAATGATTTTATAAAATCATATAATTTTATTTTTGGAGGGTATTATTATGCTTAACTACAGTGAACTTAATCTTGAAGAAGCCCGCTCTGAGCTTGCCAAACTGGAGCAAGCCTATCAAAAGTA
>CAYFRY010000017.1:0-5666 GCA_964345665.1 uncultured Oscillospiraceae bacterium | reverse complement strand
TTAAACTTAAAACTGGATATGACCCGTGGTAAACCGAGCTCGGCTCAACTGAATATGGTTACTGAGTTGGGTTTAGAAAGAGCTTACAGCTCTGAGGAACTGACGGATGCTTCCGGCAATGACTGCCGAAACTACGGTCTGCTTATGGGAATCAAAGAGGCTAGAGAATTTTTTTCCCAAATCTTGAAGGTGCCTGTTGATAATGTTTTAGCCTGTGGAAACGCCAGTCTGAATTTGATGTATGACATCTTCACTCGTGCAATTCTTTTTCCATTACCCGGAGAATCCGAGGCTTGGGGCAATCCGAAAAATATTAAGGTATTATGTCCTGCTCCCGGCTATGACAGACATTTCGCCATTCCCGCTTCCTACGGTTGTGAATTGATCTATGTTCCTATGACCTCTGAAGGACCGGATATGGATATCATTGAAGAACTTACGGCCGGCGATGAACAGATTAAGGCGATGTTTGTTGTACCTATTTACTCTAATCCTGATGGCATAGTTTTCTCTGAAAAAACTTTAGAACGTATGGCTAAAATGAAAGCCGCCTCGAATTTCAGAATTATTTATGATAATGCGTACGTCATCCACAACCTCTATGAGAACGAAAAGGCACCCAAGTATGATTTTTACGGCATGTGTGTGGCTGCAGGCCATCCGGACCGTGTCTTTGAAGTTGCTTCAAGTTCAAAAATGACTTTTGCCGGTTCCGGTATTTCAGCAGTCGCCTCATCCGAATCAAACCTAAAATGGTTAATGGACGGTATGAAATACCAAACCATAGGTCCGGATAAAGTAAGGCAAATCAGACACGTGAATTTCTTTAAAGAAAATGGCGGTGTGGAAGCAGTGATGGCCAAGCACGGTGAAATTCTTGCCCCGAAATTTGAAATCGTATTAAGTAAACTTATGGATAATTTCGCCGGGAGTGATTTGGTCACTTGGCATGAACCTAAGGGCGGCTATTTTGTCAGTATTAACTTAAAACCCAATCAAGCGAAAGCGGTTGTTGCTGCAGCGAAGGACTTGGGAGTTGCGCTCACACCTGCCGGAGCTACTTTTCCTTACGGGCATGATCCCCTCGACAGGAATATTCGCATTGCACCGTCTTATCCCAGTGCAGAAGAGCTTTCTCAGGCTATGGATGTTCTTTGTCTTTGCATAAAAGTTTGTGCTTTAAGAGCGCTTTTGGCATAATCTAAATAGTGTACCGTAATCAAACGCTGCGCTTAATACCGCAGCGTTTTTTATCTTAAATATGCTGAAAAGAGGTCTTCTGTATGTATAATCGTTATGAAAGTCCGCTCAACAGTCGTTATGCATCTCAAGAGATGCAATATATTTTCTCTCCGGATAAAAAATTCGGAACTTGGCGAAGGCTTTGGCTCGCCTTAGCTGAAACGGAAAAGGAATTGGGATTAGCTATTACAGATGAACAGTTGGATGAACTGCGCGCACACTTGGATGATATTAATTACGATGTGGCGAAAGTTCAGGAAGCTAAGGTGAGACACGATGTGATGGCCCATGTTCATGCTTACGGTGTACTTTGTCCAAAAGCGAAAGGCATTATCCACTTAGGAGCCACATCCTGCTATGTCGGTGATAACACGGATCTCTTGCTTATGCGAGAAGCCCTTCAATTGCTTCGCTCTAAACTGCTTTATGTGATTAAAGCCTTGGCTGAATTCGCAGATTCTTACAAAGACCTGCCCACTCTCGGATTCACTCATTTTCAAGCAGCACAACCCGTTACGGTAGGAAAGCGGGCAAGTCTTTGGCTGCAGGACCTCTTGATGGACCTTGAAGATTTGGATTTTGTCAGTGGCAGTCTGAAATTTTTGGGTTCAAAGGGAACCACCGGCACCCAAGCGAGTTTTATGGAACTGTTTAATGGCGACGAAGACAAGTGCCGTCAGTTGGATCAACGCATTGCTCAAAAGATGGGCTTTAACGAAGTTTATCCGGTTTCCAGTCAAACCTATTCAAGAAAGGTGGATACACGTGTCTTACAGGTGCTCTTGGGGATTGCTCAGAGTGCACACAAGTTTTCAAACGATATGCGCTTATTGCAACATTTGAAGGAAATGGAAGAACCTTTCGAAAAAAATCAAATCGGTTCATCCGCTATGGCCTATAAAAGAAATCCTATGCGCAGTGAAAGAATAGCCTCTTTAGCCCGTTATGTGATTTCTTGCATTTCAAACCCTGCACAAACAGCAGCTACTCAATGGTTTGAAAGAACTTTGGACGATTCAGCCAACAAGCGAATATCTATTCCTGAAGCTTTCCTTGCAACGGATGCCATTTTAGGTATTTATGCCAATATTGCTCAGGGCATGGTTGTCTATCCTGAAGTCATCCGTAAACATCTCCTGGAAGAGCTTCCGTTTATGGCGACAGAAAATATCATGATGGAGGCTGTAAAACGGGGAGGAGACCGGCAAGAGCTCCATGAACGTATCCGTGAACACTCCATGGCGGCCGGCTATGAAGTCAAACAACATGGACATCCGAACGACTTGCTTGAAAGAATTGCCGGCGACCCCGCTTTTGCCATTGATAAGAATGAATTGCAAAATTTGATGAAACCTGAATTGTATGTGGGCAGGGCGTCCGGACAAGTCACTGACTTTCTCACTCAGGAAGTTTATCCTCTGCTGGAAAGAGAAGCGGTAGAATTGTCTGAAAAGGGTGTAGAACTCTCTGTATAGCAAGTTTTAATTGTATAAATGGATGATTTACCCAGATTTTAGTCGTTTTTTTGGCAAAACTAAAAAAAGAGAAGAAAATACGGTTTATTTAATCTCGAATTAATGATAGAATCTCAGAATAACAAAAGATGTCTTGACATTGTGTTGTATTAATTGGGGAGGATGATCAGATGCGGCTGGATAAAAGAAGTAGCGTGCCGTTATATGCTCAGCTTAAAGAGTTGCTCAGTGAGAGGATTGAAAACGGAGAATATGCTCCTGGACAAAAAATTCCGACAGAGTTAGCACTTTGTTCCGAGCTTGAATTGTCCAGACCTACAGTTCGTCAAGCGATTGCCGAACTGGTGGCAGAAGGTTTGTTGATCATCTTAAAAGGTAAAGGAACTTATGTTGTTTCCGAACCGCAACGTGTGGTTTTAGATCGATTCAGCGGCTTTACTTTTTCTTTTTTAGCGGGAAAAACGATCGAAGAAAAACAGTTCCTTGACTATACCTTAGCTAAAAAGTTACCTGCCGATGTTGCTTCAGCTTTTGGTAAAGGGAAGACACCGGATTGCTATGAAATTGCGTGGACTAATCAAGACGAGGGGACAGTTTATGCTTTTGCCGTCTCTTACATTCCGCAACAAATGTTTCCGGATCTCGATGAATCGATTCGACAGGGTAAACGCATGATTGACATTACTGCCAATCGATATGCTTATCTGCCGCAACGTGTCAGCCATAGGATTTTTGTACGCCCCGCCGATGCCGAAGAAGCACGTATTCTGGATGTTTCCAGAGGTACTCCCGTTTTGGTCAGTCAGTCTGTTTTACTTTCACGTAGCGGCGCTCCCTGTGAAGTCAATACAACGGTTATGCGAGGCGAACGTGTCCTGTTAAATTATGAGATTATCGGTAAATAGAAAAGATTATTAAAGGTGTAACATGATATATCTTGATCATGCGGCTTCCACATATCCTTATGTGGAAGTCCTTCATTTGTATAGAGAAAGTTTAGAAAACGATTTCGCCAATCCTTCTGCCGCCCATCGGCTCGGACTGGAACAAGAACTCAAGATTAAGCGTGCGAAGGCCAGCATCTCAGGATACTTGCAGAGTGAACCTGATGAATTATATTTTACTTCAGGTGCAAGTGAAGCTGCCAATATGGCCCTTAAGGGTTATCTATCTGCCAATAGGCACAGTGGTTCGGATGTAATTATTTCAGCCGGAGAGCATGAGGCGGTCAGTGCGGCAGCAGAATTCATCTGCCATAAATTGAACCTGAATTTGATAAAAATTCCATTAAACTCAGACGGCAGAATAAATAGGTCTGTTCTTTCGGACAGTTTAAGTGCAAAGACAGCGCTTGTGTGTACAATGGCCGTAAACAATGAAACAGGTGCAATTAATGATATCTCTGCTATATCAGATCAAATCAAATACTTGGCACCACAGGCCAAGCTATTTGTCGACTATGTGCAGGCTTTAAACAAACTCCCCATTCATTTAAGAAAAGAAGGGGCGGACATGGCTTGTTTTGCAGGCCATAAGTGTCATGCCCCCAAAGGGATTGGGCTTCTCTATGTCAAACGAGGCTTACGACTGGACCCCTTAATCCACGGTGGAGGACATCAAAATAAAATGCGCTCCGGAACGGAGAACAGTCCACTCGTTCAAGCTTTCGCCTTGGCTATTGAGATAGGACAAAGCAGGCTGTCAGAAGACAGATTGGCTGTAGAAAAGTTGCGAGAAGTCCTTTTAAATGAGCTTGACCCGACTCTGTATGTGCTCAACTCCTCTGAGGAAGCATTGCCTTGGATTGTTAACCTTTCTTTTCCCGGCTTAAGAGGAGAAACACTGCTTCACGCTTTAGCTGCAGAGGAAATCTATGTCTCTCAGGCTTCCTCGTGTCATTCTAAGTCACCTTATAGCAAGGTTTTGTCAAACATGGGGATTAACAAAAAACGTTTGGAATCCGCTATACGACTCAGTTTTTCGGCTGATCAATCAGAAGAAGAAGTACGTAAAGCCGCTTCATCAATTAATCGCTTGGTCCGTAAATTTAAACGTTAATGGAGATTATTTTAATGGAACACTACCCAACGCCCAGTCAAATTGTACCTGAACACAGCCGACTTGTTTTGGCCCGTTTGGGTGAAATTGCTCTTAAAGGTCAAAACCGTCATCGTTTCGAACAGCGTCTTTTTAATAATATGAGGAGACGCCTGGATAAAATTGCCGCCTTTCAAGTTAATCAAAGTGATTCACGCATTTGGATTAAACCTCTCGATGATCATGCTTCGGAGCGTTTGGAAGATGCCTTACATGTTGCCTGTACTGTTTTCGGTTTGGTTTCCGCCTCAGTAGTCAGTCGCTATTGTGCACTGGATTCCTTAGAAGATATTTTGGCCGCATGTATTGATTACCTTCGTCCCCATCTTTCAGAAAGTCCGGAAAAAACCTTCAAGGTTGAAGCGAAACGAGGGGATAAGCGCCTCCCTTATGCCTCTATGGAGCTGGTTAAGCATGTCGGTGCCTGTCTTTTAGATTATTTCCCCAATTTAAAAGTAGAGGTTAAAAACCCCGATTTTATCTTACACCTTGAATTAAGAGATGCTCTATACATTTATCATGACAAGGTTCCGGGCGTAAAAGGTCTTCCTATCGGGACTTCCGGTAAAGCGATGTTGCTCCTTTCCGGCGGAATCGACAGTCCGGTGGCCGCTTACATGATGGCCTCACGAGGTGTGGAACTGGAAGCCATCTATTTTCATACCTATCCTTATACGAGTGACAGGGCTAAGGAAAAGGTTCTCGATCTGGGTCGCATTCTTTGCGATTACATCGGTCGCCTGAAGCTTCATGTTGTAGATTTTACGGATATTCAGCTTACACTCAATGAGAAATGTCCACCGGAAATGATGACCATTGTCATGAGACGAATGATGATGCGAATAGCGGATG
>CAYFRY010000016.1:8335-13749 GCA_964345665.1 uncultured Oscillospiraceae bacterium | reverse complement strand
CAGCAGCGAGCTTTAAGGATTCGGTAATCACATCAACAACTTCTTTGTCGATGGCATCGATTTCATCTTGAGTCGCAATACCGTTTTCAAGGAGCTGTGCGGCAAAATTCGGAATCGGGTCGTTGTCACGCCATTCTTGAATTTCTTCAGTGGTACGATAGGAGTTCGCATCCGAGGGGGAGTGACCGGAGTAACGATAGGTCACGGTATCCAAGAGGACGGGGCCTTCTTTCTTTTTCAGAATATCCAGCTTACGCTCGTAGCATTCAATGACAGCCAAGGGATTGAAACCGTCGATACGTTCGGCGTGCATTTGCTCAGAGTTAACACCGGCGCCGACTCTGGCGGGATATTCGTAACCCATGGTTTCACCGCGCGTTTGGCCACCCATAGCGTACTGGTTATTGTTGATATTGAAGAGGACAGGCAGTCCGCCCTTCATATCGCCTTCCCAGAGCATTTTGTATTGGTCCATAGCGGCCATCATGAAGCCTTCCCAAACCGGTCCGCAACCGAGGGAACCGTCGCCGATATTAGCAATAACAATACCTTTTTTACGGTTGACTTTTTTATAGAGAGCCGCGCCGACAGCGATATCACCGGAGCCTCCTACGATAGCGTTATTGGGGAAGACACCGAAAGGCAGGAAATAGAGTGCATGGAGCCACCGAGTCCTTTATTGAAGCCGGTTTTTTTAGCGAATATTTCTGCCAGGGTGCCGTAAATGACATAAGAAATCGCCATTTTCTTGGTCGTGTTGCGGTCTTTGGACATGCCTTTCATAACATTGTAGGTTGCGCCTTCCATAAAGCTTTCCATAATTTCTTGAAGCTCAGCATCTTCCATTTTATGGATAGCGGAGAAGCACTTGGCCAAAAGTTCGCCATGGCTTCTGTGAGAACCGAAAATAAAGTCATCCTTATCCAAGTGATAGGCCTGACCGACAGCTGCCGCTTCTTGACCGATGGAGAGATGGGCGGGGCCGGGGTTGTTGTATTCGACACCGTTATAAGAGGACGCCACTTTAATAGAGTTGAGCATTTCTTCGAATTCACGAATCATGCGCATATCATGATAGATACGCAGGAAGTCTTCTTTGGTAAATTTTTCCTTCTCATCAGCTACGGTCTTCTGATACGTATTGACCGGAATATCTTTAAACTTAATAACACCGGGGCTACGTACGTCTTCGGGTTTAACATATTGTGACTTTGGCATGTTTTTCCACCTTTCTTGGCCCTTAGGCCTTAACTTGCTTAATTAATTCAGAGCATGAAGATTGCTTCGCGGATGATTTCGGCCACGGTCGGATGTGGGAAAATCAGTTCTTTGATTTCATCGATACGCATTTGAGTTTCAATCAGGATACCTGCAGAAACAATTATTTCAGAGGCGTAGGAGCCGAGCAAATGACAGCCGATCAGACGATCCTTATCGACGTCAACAATCAATTTACATACGCCGTCTCCCCTATCCGTCTCCGCCAGATAACGGCCGGAATAGGTCATGGGAATCACCACTTTTTTATAGTTGATGCCCTTGGCCTGAGCAGATTCTTCGGACTCACCCGCGTAGGCCACTTCGGGATTGGTATAAATTACGGAAGACAGGGCATTGTAACGCACAACATCCTTTTTACCCAATATGGTATTCACCGCGACTTCCGCCTCACGATAAGCCGCATGCGCAAGCATCCAGCGACCGTTGACGTCACCGACGGCATAGACACCGGGAATATTGGTGCGCCCTTGCTCATCCGTAACAATCTGTCCACGTTCAGTGTAAATGTTCAGTTTTTCCAAACCGAGATCTTTTGTCGCAGCCCTTCTTCCGATGGAAAGCAAGACGTAGTCTGAAGCGACCGTTTTTTCTTCACCGCTCTCTTCGTAGCGGACCTTATCCTTTTCAATGCCGACCACTTTACAGTTCAGCTTGAACTCGATGCCTTTTTTAGCATAGTTCTTCTGTAAAAGTGTGCCGATTTCCTTATCCACGCTACCGGCGATATGATCCAGCATCTCAATAACGGTCACTTGGCTGCCGACCGTTTGGAAGTAAGAAGCCATTTCCAAACCGATGACGCCGCCACCCACGATGACAAGTTTTTCGGGAATCACTTCGAGGTCCAAGATTTCTCTATTGGTCATGACATAACCTGCCTCGACGCCTTCTTTAACGCCGGGGATAGGAGGAACAATCGCTTCGGAACCGGCCGCAATAATAAGGTTTTTAGCTTCATAACTTTCACCGGCGGCCGCAACTTTAAAGCTGCCCTCAGCGCCTCGGCCCTCGATTTTAGCCACTTCCTTTACCACGGTGACACGGTTGGCTCTCATCTTCGCTCCAACGCCGGCCACCAAAGTTTTAACAACTTTATTCTTACGTGCAACAACAGCCTTTTGGTCGATACTGGCCTCTTTTGTCGTTACGCCATAAACCTCACCCTCTTTAGCGTGTTCATAAATCTTCGACGAATTGAGGAAGGTTTTGGACGGCACACAGCCCTCATTAAGACAAACGCCTCCCAAAGCACGCTTTTCAAAAAGCAAGGTCTTTAGGCCGGCCTCACCCGCACGCTCTGCCGCGAGATAACCACCGGGTCCCCCACCGATAACAATTAAATCATACATAGTTTATACTCCTCTCTCTTAACGAATCAGTGCTCCACCATCTAACGGATCAGTGCTCCATCATCAAAAGTGTGAAGTTTTCCAAATTTTTGACCAGGGCCTGCAGGAATCTGGCGGCAGGGGCACCGTCAATCGCGCGATGGTCCAGCGTCAGAGAGAGACCCATTACTTTATAGGCCTTCAGCTCGCCGCCGACTTCTTTGACACGTGTTTGCAAATTACCCACACCCAAGATAGCCGTCTCGGGCGGATTGATGACAGGAGTAAACGACTCTACTCCCAGGGAGCCGAGGTTCGTTACCGTAAATGTAGAACCCTGAATATCGTCCGGACTGATTGTGCCGGTTTGCGCGGCAGCCGCCAAGTCTTTCACAGAGGCTGAAATTTCACCGATGGTCAATTTGTCGGCATTACGGACGACAGGAACCATCAGACCGCGTGGCGTATCCACCGCAACACCCAGGTGAACCGTATTAAAGTAACGCATTTTATCGCCGAGGAAATGAGCATTCATGTCAGGGAACTGCAAGAGGGTTCGGCTTACGGCATAGAGAACGATGTCATTGAAGGTCGGCACTTTTTTCAAAATGCTGAAGCCCAACTTTTCATCCAAACCGGCTTCTATCGCCTTTTTAATACGGGCACGGAAAGCCATCACATCACCGGCATCAAAACTCGTGTTGAGCGTAAGCTGAGCCATTTCGGAAAGAGAGCTGTGCATCGCTTTGGCAATAACCTTACGAATATTTGTCAACTTGACGTCTTCGTATTCAGGACCGTCGCTTACAACTGCGGCCGCAACAGGAGCAGCGGCAGTAACCGTGGCGGCAGCCAAATCTTCGACGCGCACACGGCCGCCAAGACCTGTACCGGTAATGCTTGCATCATAATCCGTTCCGGCAGCGGAGGTCGCCACATGACCTGCAGCTACCGCAGCGAGAACGTCGCGCTCGATGATACGGCCATTAGGACCGGTCGCTACGGCAAAACGTAAGTCCGCATGGTGGGTTGCCGCCACACTCTTCGCCCTCGGGCTGATAAATACGCCTTCCAGATCGGCAGGAGCCGTAGCGGCAGCGGCTACGGGAGCCGCCTGAACAGTCGCGACTGAAGGAGCTTCTTCTACGGCTGCGGCAGGAGCAGTCGCTTCTGTTGTGGCAGAAGCCGCACCGGCACCGTCTTGTGTCGCCCCTTCAGGAATGAATTCTTCCCAAGACTCGCCTGCCTGACCGATTACACAGACATTCAATAAACAAGGAACGTCATCACCTTCCGCGAAGAAAACCGCAATCAGTTCGCCACTTTCTTTCGCCACTTCATCAAAGGTCGCCTTGTCGGTTTCATAGGTAAAGAGAGTGTCTCCCTCTTTAATCTGATCGCCTTTTTTAACGTGCCATTCACCGATGATACAACTCTCAACGGATTGACCTTGTCTCGGCATGATTACTGCTGTTGCCATAAATTATCCTTTCTGCATTTTGCAATTAAAATATTTCGTCAGCACTTGTCTTTATTCATGCTTTTCGTCGTATTAACTCAACATCACTTGGCCGCCCGTGATAGGGAGCGCCTGACCGGTTTCGTTCTCTTGTTCTACCAGATAGAAAATGGCGCGGGCAACGTCCAAAGGACTGCAACCCTTGCGCATGGGAACTTGCTTAATATAGTGATTATAGACATCTTCTACACAAGTCGCACCTTCTACCTTACCTGCTTCGAGATACTGTTTAAACAGGCCTTTTTCAGGGTCGGACCAGAGCGGACCTTCGTAAAAATTTCCGGGACAAACGGCATTGACCTTAATACGATCCGTTACCAACTCTTTGGCAAAAGACTGTGTCAAACCGATGCCGCCGAACTTACCGCCCGCATAGGCGAAGTTTTTATTTGAACCTTCGAGACCGGATTTGGAATTAACCTGAATGATATCGCCGTAAGTACCCTTCGCGATGCTGTTCTGAATCTTCATGGGACGTGCGGCATATTTCGTACAGATAAAGTAAGCCGTGTAGTTGATTAATGTAACGAATTCGAAGTTCTTCACGGTCATTTTTTCAAGACCGCCCGCACGCAAAACGCCGGCATTACTGACGAGAAGATCCAAACCACCGTAACGAAGAACAACCTCATTAACCATAGCTTCAACAGAGGCCTCATCGCCTACATTAACACCGACAGCCAATGCGGAACCCGCACCGTAACTTTCGTTGAACCTCGTTGCGACGGTCTCGGCCAAAGGCAGATTCAGATCAGCGATAGCGACAAGAGCGCCTTGCTTAATCAGCTCTTCCGCAATCCCTTCACCAAAACCTTGCGCGCTTCCTGTCACGATAACGATTTTGCCAAACATACGTAAATATTCGGGCATTTCGCGTTGCTTTTCAGGACCGGGGTTCCCTAGACCCAAAGCTGCACTGCGCTCGCTCAAGGTCACTTCATCCTTGCCCACGACAAAAGTACCGAGTTCCTTAACGGATAAGACATCACAAGCGGTTAAATCCGCTAAATCTTCCTCTTTAGTGTCTGCCGGCAAAACCATCACTTTTAATCCGGCCCCCTCAGCTTGAGCCTCCACATCGGCGCCCTCAAAGAAGCGCACCAGAGGAAAACGCCCATCACGGATTTGTGATGCGCGCAAAGCAGGTGCCAAACGTGCCGCCAGGCTACGTTTTTCTTGATTATTTACTTGATCCATACGCAAAGCCTCCCTTGACGATAAATAAAATCTTGCAATGTATTGATGTTAGCTGAAGCCCAATCCTCCGGATACGGGCGAAAGAAAGC
>CAYFRY010000016.1:7479-8325 GCA_964345665.1 uncultured Oscillospiraceae bacterium | reverse complement strand
AGAAAGCCGGACCTCTCTTGAGGACCAGCTCCATGCATTAAACTTCTAAAGCTTTGGCGTTAGCCAAGAGATATTTTTCAGCTTCTACTGACCAGAGTCCGTTGTTCGCTTTTACAATTTTGTCGAGCTCTGCAAAGAGAGGATCTGTTTTCCCTTTTTCTTCAAACTCGTCCAGGACGGTCAAAGGCATAGAAATATTGGTGTAGAGCAATTTTTTACCGCCGGGGATATTGGGCAGATTCAGGGTCGCATCAATTGCGGAATCCAAACCGCCGATATGCGTAATCATAGAGGCGGGATCCAAAAGGCCCTTACTCATCATGTCCAAGGACTCGATAATATCGCCTGTGGTACCGCCGCTGTTACCGGCTACGTGCGTTGCATTGTAGTGAACGTTGTAGAAGTTAAACATTGCGCCGAACTCAGGGTTGGTAGGACCGGCAAAGAAGTTCAAGCAGCCATCATAGCCCAGGATAGCGTCCGCCTGCTCAACCAGCGCTTTAACCGGAGCATAAACAAAGACATCGTCATAGCCCAGGCCGTCCGTAGTAAAGGATTTCAGCAGAGCCGGGACGTCTTCCACCTTGGCCGTGTTGATGTACTTCAGCTCAACACCGTTCTTCGCAGCGGCTTCCACTGTGTAAATGGATGCAGCGCGGTCCAAGCGCTCCTGGTCGATGTCGGTCACAACCAGAAGACGGGGTTTTCTGGGATTATTTATTGCATAGTCAATGGCACCGAGGCCCATGGGACCGACACCGGCGAGAAGGGCCATTTGCCCACCTTCAACAATACCCATTTTATGCTCGTAAGAGCCAGGTGTGGTGTGGTAGTTGACGTGGAAAC
>CAYFRY010000016.1:0-7469 GCA_964345665.1 uncultured Oscillospiraceae bacterium | reverse complement strand
CCGACAATACAGGAGACAGGTTCAGCCAAAGAACCATAGAAGAAGGCATCGCCTTCATATTTCAGGAGGCAGTTGCGCTCCATAACAATGGAAGGAATGATGACATGAGTGGCGTTACCACCCACATAAGGGAAGCTGTAGCCGGTAGCGGCATAAATATTTTTAGGATCATTAATAGCCGGTTGAATGGCAAAACGATCGCCGGGTTTAAACTGATCGGCCCACTTAGCACCCACTTCAAGAATTTCACCACAGAACTCATGCCCCACGATGACGGGGTTGGTCGCGATGTCTTCGGGAACACGCTTATGTTCTGTGCCTTGTGTGACGGCCTTGTAGGAGCTCATGCAAATACTGTCGGAGACAATATGGGCGAGAATTTCATCGTCCTTAATCGCGGGAAGCTCAAAGGTTTCAAGTCTCAAATCGTTCTTTCCGTACATACGGACAGCTGTTGTTTTCATATCAGATTCCTGCTTTATCTTCTGTAACAGAAGTCTTTATTTGCCCTTAGAAGAGCTTATTTTTCCAATCAAACATCAAAATGTGTCAATTCGTGTTTATTTTAACATTCCGCTTCAGGCTTGTGAATGATAATTTGAAAGCGCTTGAAGGTAAGTTTATAAATAATTTCTCTATTCTGTCATTAGCCCTAAAAAGCCTTTGTTTCAGGGCCTTTTGACGTTTTTATCCGGTTTGTTTTTTTATATCAGTTCTTATGTTAAGATAGAAAAAAAGAAATGTTGATCCAATTTAACACGCTAATCAAATGTAAATTTCACATTATTTTTAAGTGTTTTTTGTATTAATTAAGTATGCGTGCCCTTTTAGTGCAGGAGGCCCGAAAATGCAAGAAAGACAGAGTAAATTACTCTCTTATATTATTGAAAACGGTGACACTTCCCTTCATGAGCTGTTTGCACTTTTTTCTGAAGTCTCCAGCATGACCATACGACGCGACTTGGACCAACTTGAAAAAAATGCTCAGATTCAACGTTTTCGCGGTGGTGCGAGGCCAATCGCCTTCCAGGCGATTATCAAGGAGCCGGCCTATACACAACGTGTCTCGGAACGCTCGCAAAGCAAACGCATCATTGCTTCTAAGGCGGTTGACATAGCCAAGGAGGCTCGATCTCTTTATATCGACTCCGGCACGACCTGCGTCCAACTGGCTACTCAACTGCCGGACGGTAACACCTTTATCCTCACCCCGGCTCCTTATGTAGCCATTGCCTTGAGCAACAATCACAACATTCGTGTGAATCTGACCGGAGGACAGTTGAATCGGGATACATTTGCCCTCTCTGGTAATAACGCGAAATCATATGTGAAAACAATCAACTTTGATATTGCTTTTATCGGTGCCTCGGCCTGTTCTTTGAAAAACGGTTTTACCTGTGGCGATTATCAGGAGGCCGAGCTGAAGAAGTTGATTATCCGTAAGGCTCAGAAAGTGGTCATTCTCATGGACGTCAGTAAGTTGAACTATTCCATGCCCTATACTTTTGCCAAGGCGAAAGACATCGATGTCTTGGTCACAGATCAGCCGTTACCGGAATCTTACGCGCGACTCATGCGTCGCTTTAAGGTGGAGATTTTGTAGCATGGATTTGTGCGTGGGCGCCGGGCTGTCCGTTGCTAGCGACTTGGGCGTCCACTTTTGGCGTCCGCTTTTGTGGGCAGGCGCAACACGGAGCCGTGCCAGGAGCGCGACAAAGTTAAGAAATGTGCCAGCCGCGGCACAGAAATGAACTTTGTAGCGGTACAGGAGCACAGGCGCAACACGGAGCCGTGCCAAGAGCGCGACAAAGTTAAGAAAGGTGCCAGCCGTGGCACAGAAATGAACTTTGTAGCGGTTCAGGAGTAAAGGCGCAACCCGGAGCCGTGCCAGGAGCGCGACAAAGTTAAGAAAGGTGCCAACCGCGGCACAGATATGAACTTTGTAGCGGTTCAGGAGCACAGGCGCAACACGGAGCCGTGCCAAGAGCGCGACAAAGTTAAGAATTGTGCCCATATAACCAATGGGATTATAAATTACAAATGAGCTTCCACGTAACAATGAGATTGTTAACAAGCAATAGGATTAGGAAGCAAATGAACCCAAATGGATGAAAAAGAGAATTTCTTTTCCAAACACTTCTTCTGATATTAACTATGCTTTGGTCATGTACAAGTATTTAAGTCATTGGTCAGCAGCAAAACATTGGGAACTCCCGTACGTAGAGGAGGTCTTCCGGGATGAGTTCGCCGCTATTAACAAACCACAGTTCACCGTTTTTAATCGGAAGCATCTTTACCCGATTCGAGGAAGAGAACTTCATTGTTGCGAAGTATCTGTTCCTCCTTCCGTAAAATGCGTTTTAGATAATAAGCTGATTGTCTCGGTCGAGTTTATGTTTGTACAACTTGCCAAACATCTTGATATCCAAAAACTTATTCTGTTAGGGATGCTTATTTGTGGAAACGATAACAACAATAGAGTTCGGAAACGTGCCGGGTCCGGCACAAAACCTAGGTTTATCGCAGTGGGCTGCAGACAGAGCCGCTACAAAGTTCAGAAACGTGCAGGGGCCGGCACAAAATCGGGGTTTGTCGCAGAGGACTACGGGTAACAAACGATGAAAAAGAGGCACAAAGCAGCAGGAGACCGGCGCCAGACAGCAGGCTAAATAACTACTCTGCTTGAATCCAGAACATCCTGTTTTCGCGAAACTCAAAGCGCAACTTACCTTTGTCATATAAGTACGACAAATAAGAGCGAACGGTACTACCAACCAAAACATATTGATTAGGATTCATTGAAAGACCGTAAAAATCGAAAACGGCTTTCAAAATATCTTCAAAAGTAAGCGCCTGACTACAGAGCGAATAGATTTTATCCAAAATTTCCAGAACCTTATTTCTGTTCATCGCAATTAAATCCGAAATATCAGAACAAGCTTCGCAATGAGAAGGAATAAAGCATTTACCCTCCAGCGCAGCCAGATAATCCAAGCTCTTAAGAAAGGCCTCCACATCATACAGAAAGAAAAGATGGTACTTCGTAACAGTCCCTTCACTGAACAGAGCATCCGCTAAGAAATAAACCTCATCATCCGTTTTGACACCAATCATGTCGAAGTAATGTCCCCTTAACGGAAAAAATTCCAGGCCACTCGGTAAATGGTCTTCAATCGCAGTCGGACGTGAAGCCTGAGGCAACAAAAACTTATTTCTTAAATCTTTAAAAGGATATCCGCCATAAAGAAAGGAAGGTTCCAAAATGGGAAATTCAGTAAAACCCTTTTCAATTCCGCTGGTAAAAACAGGGCAGTTCGTCCTATCCTGTATCAGTTTGTTACCCCCGGTATGATCTGCGTTAGAATGCGTCGAGATAATCCCCTTTACTGTCCAGCCCTGCTCCCCCATCAGTTTCAGGATTTTCTTTCCTGCATCTTTGTCATTACCCGTATCGATTAGGAAAACCTCATCCTCACTGATTTTATAGACGCCGATGTTTGTTGCGTTCTTGATATAGTAAGTTTTTTCTCCTACCTTTACTAATTCCATCTAAAACTCTCCTTGTGTCACAAGACCCTGCCCATCACAACTTCGCTTCAGGATACTCATTGCAGAGCAAGCGATAAGGCATCTCATCTTCCTCAATTTCAGGAAAACGTCCGACCAAAGGATTAAAACGATTGTCGTTGTTATCGTCATTACACTGACTGACTTCACCGAGCAGCACCGGACCGGTTCCGGGCTCAACTTCGAAATCATGATACATTCTCTGCGTAATCCAGATACTTTCGCCCGGTGTCAACTTAATCTGTGTACCCGCGGAAACCACGCGTTTCCGACCATCCGTATGAACAATAACATCCGATTCATAATCAATTTCCTCGTCCGGCAAAGCATTAAACACGCGAATCAATACATTCCCACCACCACGGTTGATGATGTCTTCTGTTTTAAACCAGTGAAAATGATTGGCGGCTTTTTGCCCTTCTTTTAAATATAAAAGTTTTTCAGCATAAACCTTGGGATACATTTCCGGCTGTCTACGACTTCCGTTACGAATCGTAATCAAGGAAAAGCCGAAACGATCAAAATCTCCCAGGCCGAAATCTGTGATGTCCCAGCCGAGCATACAGTCACGCACCTCATCCAATTCAGTCCCGGCACTCTCCCACTCTTCCGGAGTCATATGGCAAAACGGCGGCAAGTAACAGTGAAATTTCTTACACATACTTTTGAGTTCTTTTAAGGCCTTGTTAATCTCAGAACGTTTCATCGTTACTCTCCCTCCACCTCCCCATAATAAGCCATCATCTCATCCACCAATTTCTTCAGTTCCTTCTGTGCCCCGTGAAAACCGGGAGGAGAGGCGTTGTTCCCATAGGCATTAACAGAGGACCAGTTGGCAAATTCAATGCTGAGATTGAACATAAAGCCGTCTCTTGCGCTGTTGTCCGACTTACTGAAACCATTCCAAGAAGCGATATCATAAGAATCATAAATCTCAACGAGCCGCTCGTAAACATGCTCTAAAAAGGCTGAATGTTCCCCACCTTCCCAGTAGGCTTGCACCGCCTCATAGGAATTGGCCGGATCAAACAGGTTGGCAATCAAGAAACTGTCCTCCCCATTTTTTTCGAATTCAAAGTCATAGATATCCGGCAGCATCATGCCACTGTGACGGTAATAAAAACGCGTGATACCGGGCTCCAAGAGTTCTGCCGGCAGAAGATTTTGAGCAACCAACTCAGAGGCAAAAAGTTTCTTAATGTCCCCCATCCAAAGACTCTCAGGTGCGTCGTCATCGTAAAAATTGATTTTCTCGCCGGACTCGTATTCACAGTGAAGGTGGCAGGGTTCATACGGATACGGAAGGCCACTGGTGAATCGATTAGTTCCGTTCTTGCTTGCCAGCTTATGTTTATCGATCAGTTCTTGCAGGCGAATCATAAATTCCGCTTCGACTTCGCTTTTGATTTCTTGGCCCTCGTCTGTCCAAATCAGCTCCGTTTTGCCATTCTCTTTTTTCTCCGCAGACAAATCGTAGCGATTATAGCCGCCTGTTTTTTCAGCGTAGATGAAATGGCTTTTAAAGGAAATAATCGCCTTGGACTTAATCGTCTTGGGCGCATTCTTATCCGATTTGTCTATAACACCGCCCGTCCCCGGATCGCTGCTCTCTATCTCCTTGTCGGAATCCGTTTCTTCGCTTTCTTCAGTTTCCTCAGTGACAGTTGTAGTTGAGGTCGGCATCAAGCGGCAAGACACCAGAAGCAGGACCAATAACAAAACAAGCGCAAGATAAATAGCTTTCATGGCAAAGTCTCCTCATTTCAAGCTGAAGCGTTTTATTAATTCTGTCCAAAAGCCCTTTCTAAGCAGGATGACACAAACCAGAAGTAAGGAAAAAGAAAGGGTACCCATGACGACAAGGGGCCAATAGGTCTCCGGGTTTTGAGGACGAATGAGACCGAGTATCGAAATCAGCAGGCTTATGACAGCGAAACTCAGCATAGGATACATATTGTGTTTTTGCCTTCTAAAATCGGTCAGAAAAAGAATGCCAAAAAGAATAATCGACGAAAAGCTGACGATGGCAATCACATTCACAGACCAACCGGAGTAGAGAAAAATATCAATGAGCCCAAGCAGGATACAGGTGTTTTTAATGAATTTAACGGTCTGACTGAGGCGATTGTATTCCACCATGTCGGGAGAAATGAGCTGTGCCCATACGAGCCAAAGAGACCAAATCACTATGACACTCCAAGCTTTGCCTCCTAAAGCGAGGTTAACAAGGACAGAGGCCAGTCCGGCCATGAGAAAAATCCACTGACTGTAGAGCATTAAGGTTTGCCGAAAAAGCTTATGCTTATCAACTGCGGGATAGATCTTTTTAACGTCCATAGACCACTGTCCCTTCCACTTCAGGCCTAAGGCCGTCCTCTGTAAAAAGGCGATACATGGCCTCTTCAAAAGTCGAATCCGTCGTCATTTTGGTAATCGTCAGTGTAGCCGTATTGCCAAAACTGACCATGGCCGCACAGACACGATTCAGGATGCCCGGGCCCAGGATAAAGTCCATGCTCTCAATTTGCCCGGCATATTCTTCCGGCATGTGAACAAGTCCCATGTTAGAAAGCCTCGTCGTAAAAATGCTGTCGCTGAGAAAACCGTAAATCTTCCTAGCCACTAAAGATTTAAGAGCAAGCGGGAAATAGCGCAGCAGCACCACCATTTTTCGGGTAGAATTCATCATCACTTCCATGGCTTCTCGGGAGGCCTTCGTTTTCAGCTGGCTCGCCACCTCACGGACGAGTTCAGACCCCTTTTTTATTTCGTTTTTGGCAAATTGAACGCCGCAAAACAAGGTAAAATTCCTCAGTGTTTTGGAGGGATAATACTGACGAAGATTGATGGGCACCTGAATGCTTAGCTTTCCGTTTGACCCGTCAGTCGCCTCCGCTAAGGCCAAAAACATTTTAGCCAGAACGTAGGCCGTGATGGTCGCATCAAGTTGTTTGGCCACCGTTTTAAGTGCCGCGGCATCCATCTTGAAATGCAAGACTTGGCAAGGCTTAATTTTCGAAAGTTTACCACTCAGTTGGGTGGCCGCCTTATCTATAAAGCCGTCGCCTTTTTCCATAGGGCGCGCTTGCTCAAAAGCATTGGCCAACTCCTCAGTGTTAGGTGCTTCGTTTCGTTTCAAAATACCGTCTTCCGAGCTGCTTACACCACAAAGCTTTAGGTACTCCGCAGTCAGAGCCTTCAAGAACTGAAGCCCGCCGGTTCCGTCCGTCAGAATATGGAAAAACTCAACACTGATGCGGTTCCGATACCAAAGCACACGAAAGGTCTGCGAGCCGCTACGGGCCACATCCAGAGGTTGACAGGGAATCCTCGTCTCCTCTTTGGCCTTGTAACGGCGCTGCGAAATGGCCAAATAGTGCCAGAAAAAGCCTTTTTTAACCGTGGTGGCAAAACTGGGAAAACGTTTAATCGTAAAATTCAAGGCCATTTGAAGAAGCTCAGGAACGACGTGCTCTTTCATGTAAAAAGAAAGGCGAAAGACATTCATTTGCCCGGGTTTGAGGGTTAAAGGATATATTTTGGCCGAGTTATCAAGGCTGTACCATGCCGTGGGCGGGCGCGTGTAAAAGTCGCCCAACTGCTCCAAATCCAAGAACGCCAAAGCTTGCTCTAAGGATGTTCCCTTCGAGTGGTAGTAGCGCAAAGCATTCTCAAAATCCTGACGTAGCAGGGCCATGCCCTTTTTATCCAGTTTGCAATAATTCGGAAAGGCTTGGAAAAAATTCCGGACGCGCGCCGCATCCGCCTCGGGTAGCTTTTCAATCCATGCCATAAATTCCGAGTTTTTCTTATTGTCTTGCCTCATCGAATCTCCTTTAGGAATTGTAATTGGCAAAGGAATGCTTTCTCCATTATAGCGTAAGGAGCAAAGCCGGGGAAAT
>CAYFRY010000015.1:10356-13841 GCA_964345665.1 uncultured Oscillospiraceae bacterium | reverse complement strand
GGGAATTATTTCAAAAAACAGCCTCATCTACCCCCTAAAATGGCGAAAAGCCCGATAAAAACCGGACTTTTCAAACAAAAATGGCGGAGAAGGAGGGATTCGAACCCTCGCACGCTTGCACGCCTAACGATTTAGCAAACCGTCCCCTTCAGCCTCTTGGGTACTTCTCCAAAGCACATCTTTTTCAGATGAAGATGCTTAAACATCTTACAATGCGCCCTAAAAACTGTCAATCATTTTTGCATCAATGAGATTCAATGCCATGCGTTCCAAATTGAAAAATGTTCGTTTTTTGCCATTAATTCATGATGCTCTTGAATAATCTTTAGGGCTATGTAACCTTTTGATTAAACGAATCGTGTTAAGGCTGAAGCGGTCGAATCGACAGGCTCAACGGTACGAACAGACGCGCTGGGCTCAAAGGCTAGGAAGACGAAACGAAAGGCGGCCTGATTGAAAGTGGCGGGATGTTGAATAAAATCAGATTCTATGTACGTTTGTGGATGGATGGTCGCTTGCGCGACAACACATAACTAAATCAAAAGAGGTGCTAAAAACTATGCTAAATATGAAAAAACGATGAAATTGACCGCTTTTCTTATTGCAGGCGCTTTGAGTTTTTCTCTGGCTTCTTGTAAAAAGCTGACAATGCCGGGAATAAAAGGAGGCAAGACCACTCAAACAAGTGTTTCGCAAGTCAGTTTAAACAACTCGGATGGTAGCGGTCTTGAGCCGTTCTCTTCTGAAGGCTTTGTTGAGGGTTTTATGGAGATAAAAAAACCGATCTTGGCTTCACCTGACATGCTTCCCGGTGGGCTTATAGGAGGAAACCCGATCGAGAAGGCCATCGAACTCTATGGAGAAGCTAAAATAACAGGCCCCTTGGGCAGGGACTACTCCTTTTACAAAGAGAATAAACAGCTCATCTTAGGGACAGGCATAGAGGGCATTAATTATATTCAATTGTCTCAGGATATTTTACCTAACTATTTCTTGGAAGCTCAAGAAGGAATAAAGGAATATTCCTCAGAAGCAACGATGGAAAGTTTTATCAGCCTTGGTGCTTATAAACTATACCTGGATAAAGTCAAATTCGGAGAAGTCTGGGAAGCATTAAAATTGAAAAACGGCTATGAAGCAACGCCTTCGTTTGCCAAAGACCAAGAGGACATGATACTGGCTCCCGGTGCAGAAGAAAGTGATTTGGCCCATGTGAGCGGCTATGGAAGAACGAAGCTTACTTTTCGTCTATATAACCCGGGAGATCGTGCCGTTCCGGCAAAAGAGGCTTTGGTCATCGGCGTAAAAGTCAGTGATGAAATTGCGTATCTCGCTGAAGGCAAATTAAGACTTCCCGTCTCCGCTCCTTACGGTGTTATGTTTGGACAGCCCTATTCAGAAGAATTTGATAAGGTGCCGGATAAATCAATTGCTGAAAAAGCCTTCCCGGAAGAGGGTGGAGGCTACCTTACTGTCCAATCGAATGGCATTAATTTTCAAATTCTTGCGCTTCCTGTAGAGGGATGGACAGACGAAGTGAATGAAATACTGTTCACAATGATGCGTTGAAAATCTATAGTTTTCTCTAAACCTGCGCGTTTTTTGCGTGCAAGATCAATTTTATACCGATATCTGAGTGCAGTTTTTTCTTCCTGTCTTGTGAAGGAAAATCGCTGTGCTGTGCTATTGCGACAAGATCTTCATACGACAAGATCTGCCAATTTTTTAAAAATCATATTGTTAACCAGCTAAACAAATTGACAAGAGAGTAAAGACGGATTATGATAAGCTAGCAGCTTATAAATAGATGCTCTTCAGTTCAGAACAAAGCCAAAAAATGAAAGGATAATGCTGTGGAAGTCAAGTATTGCCATATGATTGAACAATTCTTCCGCGCTGTGCGTACTAATGCGGCAGAGCAGAAGCGCAGTGCTCAAGAGACAACGCCGCTTTCGGAAGCAGAGATCAAGTTTTTACATGCTGTACATAAGCACCCTCAGCTAAGTTCCGTTCTTTTAGCAGAGGAGCTGGAGGTGAGTCGGGCGGCGGTGACGCAGTGGGGCAATCGTCTAGAAAAAATGGGCTACGTGAGCCGCGTTTCGCGTGAGAATAACAAGAAAGAAAAGGCTTTTGTGCTTACTGATGCGGGCGAGGCGGAACGCCAAAGCTTGCTTGAAGAAAACCAAGCCGTCAATCAAGAAATGTGCCGCTATTTGAGGGGCTTGAAAGAAGAGGAACGAAAGGCCATATTGAGTTTTTTGCAAAAAGTATCGGATTTGGCGGTAGGAGAGTTTGAGTGCTTTTGCCAAAATCCGAATGAGAAGGCATGTATTTGTCACTTTAATACGTGAGGAAATAGAGGAAAACGGAATGTTACAACTAAAGGATATCCACTTCTCGGTCAACGATGAAGACAGTAAGGAAAAAGAAATCCTGAACGGGGTTAATTTTGAGCTGGGAGATAATCAACTCGTCGCCATTACAGGGCCTAACGGTAGCGGTAAATCAACACTCGCCAAATTGATTATGGGTCTGGAACAGGCTAGTGAGGGGCGTGTCATTTGGGAGGGCGAAGACATCACGGAACTGCCGATTGATGAGCGGGCCAAACGTGGCATCGGTTTTGCTTTTCAGCAACCGGTTAAGTTTAAAGGTCTGTTGATTCGTGATCTCCTGCGTATTGCGGCAGGACGAGAGCTGACTTTGGATGACGCCTGTGGTTTTTTGACAAAAGTTGGGCTTTGCGCTGCGGATTATGTCAACCGTGAACTGAATGACAGCCTTTCGGGCGGCGAGCTCAAACGTATTGAGATTGCGATGCTTTTGGCCAGGAAAGCGAAACTTTCGATTTTTGATGAACCGGAGGCGGGCATTGATTTATGGAGTTTCCAGCATTTGATAGAGGTCTTTAAAGTTTTGCAAAACGAGACACACGGTTCTATCCTCATCATTTCCCATCAAGAACGAATTTTAGAAATTGCGGACCGCATCCTCATGATGGAAGACGGTTGTATTATCCGCGAAGGGAACTGGGAAGAACTTAAATCCTATTTAGCCTGTCCCAATCAGCTTTGTGAATTTAATAGAAAGCAGGTTCTGCTATGAACACGAATACCTCAATAAAAACTCAATTCAGTCAAGAAGGTTCACAAATTTTAGAAATGGTGGCGGATATGACCGAGACGCCTAAAGGTGCCTATAATATTCGCTTAAACGGAAAGTCTGCCGGGCGTGCCAACAGCGAAAATGTAGAAATTCGCAGTAAGACGGATAAAGACGGCATCGACATTATCGTTAAGCCGGGTACAAAAGGTGAGTATGTTCATATTCCTGTCATTGTGGAGCGTAGTGGTCTCAGTGACTTGGTTTATAATGACTTTTACATAGGCGCGGACAGTGACGTGGTGGTTATCGCGGGCTGCGGAATACATAACGATGGGGATGCTTTATCACAGCACGACGGTGTGCACCGTTTTCATTTGGAA
>CAYFRY010000015.1:0-10346 GCA_964345665.1 uncultured Oscillospiraceae bacterium | reverse complement strand
CTGAAATATCCGGAAAAGCATTATGGTCAGGGAAAAGGCAGCGGTGGTCGTGTTCTTAATCCTGAAACCATCATCCACATGGCAAGTGGAAGCTACATGGAAATGGAAAGTGTCCAGATTAGTGGTGTTGACTCCACCGATCGTCGAACGGTTGCGGATCTGGCGGATAACGCAACGCTGATTACAAAAGAGGTCATTCTTACGGAGGGCAAACAAAAGGCACTGACGCATTTTGATGTGCGCTTGAACGGTGAAAACTCCAGCACGAATGTTGTCTCGCGTTCTGTAGCCAAAGGACAATCCGAGCAGGTGTTCTCTTCGGTTATCACGGGTAATAATGCCTGCTATGGCCATTCCGAATGTGATGCCATTATTATGGATCAAGCGATGGTCAAAGCGACGCCGGATGTCACCGCGAATCACACGGATGCCTCGCTGATTCATGAGGCGGCCATAGGAAAAATTGCAGGTGCTCAAATTGCCAAGCTGATGACGCTCGGCCTTACGGAAGAAGAAGCGGAAGAGGAAATTGTCAAAGGTTTCTTGCGTTGAGTGCAATCGCTCGGCAATGAAAGGATGCGGCCGCATTGTGGTTCGGATAAGCTTTTTGCCATGCTTTTGCCAATAATACGGTGCTCGGCTAGACTGTTGTATGAGATGTAAAAGGAGTAATACGATGTATCTCGTATGTGTCGGACATGGAAAAGCAGAATATGGGCACAGCGATTTCAAGCGTCATTTAACAAAAGAGGGCGCGGAAATTATGAAGGACTTCGCTCCGCATTTGGAAGAGGCGCTAAGAGAGGCGCTTCCGGATTATGACGGTCTGACAAAGGCGGTCTTGACGAGCCCCAAGTATCGTGCACTGGAAACAGCTCGGATTTTAGCTGAAGAAATGGGGCTTGGTGCGGTTGAGGAGTGTGATAGCCTGATGAATTATGACCTCGAACTTGCACTGGAGGACGCCTTGGATTCTGCGGCGGGCCTTGTGTTTTTGGTTGGCCATGATCCCATGTGCTCGGTCTGGGTTTCCGCTCTTTGTGAGCAAGACATTCAGTTTAGAAAAGGTGCTGCGGCTTTGGTGGAGTTCAGTGAGGACGGTCTGCCTTGGCCCTTGCTTTGGTACATCAAGCCGTCACAGTTTTGAATTTGATTTACCGGTTTTTTAGTATCCAAAACAACACGTGATACCGCTATTTCTCCATAAAAAGGTTTCGGAGGAAGGCGGTTTTTGTTGTTTTCGTGATGCACGTACCCATGGTGCCGGTGCGAATTCGGGGTTTTGCGCGCTGTGTACGAGCGAATTTATGTAAAATCACTACAAAGTTAAGAAATGTACCGGGCACCCAAAAAGGAATTAAGCCCCCTCACAATCGACACAAAATTCAACACAAAAAACCTTCAAAACACCATCCAAACCGAGCTCGCTTCGTGGTAATATTTTATGGACAGTAGGGCATAGAAGTGTAAATAAGCTTTAATAGTCGGCGAAGTGGGATTAACGAAGCGGGCAAGCCACTAAAGCCGTTGAGTCGTCCTTCGGATAGAGGCAAAGCGCAGCTCGGAAGCTGCGGAGGTGGAAAAGGTCATGGGTTTGAGTATTGTCGTGGTGGGTGCAGGGAAAATCGGCGAGTCGCTTTGCTCGGCATTAATTGACGAAGGCCACGATGTGACACTCATCGACCAAAATCCGGATCGTGTTTTTACTGTTTCTGAAAACCTCGACCTCAAAGCAACGGTAGGAAATGGTGCTGTGCCCGAGGTCCAACGGGAGGCCGGAGTAGAAGGCTGTGATGTTTTTATTTCAGCGACTCCAAGCGATGAAATTAATATTATTGCCTGCATCGTTGCTTCAAGTTTCGGTGCGAAGCATTGTGCAGCCCGTATTCGAAATCCGGAATATTCTAAAGATTTGGGCAGTCGTTGGCGTAGCATTGGAATAGAATTGGTCGTCAACTCGAATCAACAAGCGGCTAAAGAAATTCTTGAAGAGTTTGACTATCCGTCCGCTTCTTATGTGGAGCCGTTTTCTGTGGAAGGTGTTGAGCTTATCAAACTGCGAATCCTTGCACATAGTCCTATGGACGGTATCCACATCAGCGACATACATAGCTATGTACCGGGTATCTTGGTTTGTGTGGTTCAAAGTAAAACAGCAGAAGCGCGTATTCCTAGTGCCGCAATACAACTGCACGCCGGTGATTACGTCCATATCATCGGTCATAAAGAGGATCTTGATACCTTCTTGAAGCTTGCGGGTCATAAACCGAAAAAGCTCCAGACCGCCTTTATTATCGGAGGCGGTATAACGGCGAGGTATCTTTTGCCTGGCCTACTCAAAAGAAACATACAGGTTAAACTGATTGAACAGGATAAGGCCAAGGCTCAAGCACTGGCACTTGAGTTCCCCGGTGCGGAAATTGTTGTGGGCGACGGCACGGACCAAAGTTTCCTTGATGAGCAACGATTGAAAAACTATGATGTTTCTGTCGCGCTGACGAGTATAGATGAGGAAAACCTCTTTTTTTCTCTCTATGCTCACAAACTGGGTGTGAAGAAAACAATTACTAAAGTGAGCCGTGTGGGTTTAGGGGCTTTGCTCGATGAGGAACTACTGGATAGCATCATCACCCCACGCCTTTCGGTGGCCAATCACATGATTCGTTTTGTCCGTTCGCTTAGTGTAACCAAAGATTCGGAAAGCGAAGGGTATTTGCGCTTGGATAACGGCGTAGCGGAAGTCTCAACCTTCCTTGTGAAGGAGGGCTGTAAGCTGAGAGACATTAAATTACGTGATTTAAAACTGAAGGGAAACACATTGCTAGGTCTCATCCTTCGGAATGGAGAGAAAATCATTCCCAAAGGTGACGACTGCATCCGTAGCGGTGACCGAGTAATTGTTGTCAGTATGCATCATTCCCTACGCAGATTAGATAACCTTTTGAGGAATGGTTCATGAACTGGCGATTTTTGAGATACCTTTGGGGACGAATCCTTTCTCTGGAAGCTTTTATGATGATTCCGTCTATTCTTGTAGGTCTGTTTTATCACGAAACCTTGAAAACCTTAGGTGCGTTTATCTTTACAGCTGTTTTTTGTTTTGTCGTGGGTATTCTTTTGTCCGGCAAAAAACCTAAAGATCAAAACTTCTACGCATTAGAAGGTCTCGTTTTCGCCTCGATTATTTGGATGATGCTTTCCCTTTTCGGTGCTTTGCCCTTTTATATCAGCGGTGAGGTTTCTTCATTTGTAGATGCATTGTTTGAATCAACGAGCGGTTTTACAACAACGGGGGCTAGCGTTTTAGGTGAGGTTCAAAACTTACCCCACTCACTCTTGTTTTGGCGTAGTTTTACCCTGCTTATCGGAGGCATGGGTATGCTGGTATTTGTGTTGCAGTTCATCCCGCAGTTCGGAAACAAGGGACTTTATATCATGAGGGCCGAGCTTCCCGGCCCCTATTCCGGCAAGGTTGAATCCCGTGTCAGCTCCTCTATCCACTGGTTGTATGTGATTTATCTTTCCATGACGGCAATTTTAGTTGTGCTCTTGGCCCTAGGCGGCATTCCTTTGTTTGAATCCTCTCTCTTAGCCTTTGGGGCTGCCGGTACGGGCGGTTTCGGCATCCATGAAAATCAGTTGGCTTATTATGATAACTCCTATGTGCAAACGGTGATGGCGATAGCTATGATGATTTTCGGAATGAACTTCAACTTTTTTTACTTGCTTGCCATTCGTCGGGCGCGCCAGGTTTTGAAAAGTGAGGAGCTTCGCTGGTATCTGGCTTTTATATTGGGTGCGGTTATCCTTATTTCTACGCAAGTGTGGCATTTCTACGAAAGTTTTCTGATTATGCTACGAGATGTGTTTTTTACCGTTACGTCGGTTATTTCAACGACGGCTTATACGACGGTGGATTTCAACACTTGGCCAACGCTGGCGCATGTCGTACTGCTGGTTCTGATGTTCAGCGGTGCGATGTCGGGCTCATCGACCTCGGGCTTTAAGGTTGCGCGTATGGCGGTCTTTATTAAAACAATCCGCCAGGAAATTCGTCATGCGATTAATCCCAGCCGTATTGTTCCCATTCAGTTTGAAGGAAAACACTTGGATGAACAGGCACAGCGAAGTGTGATTTATTATTTCATCACATATTTTGCCGTTTTTATTCTGCTTTTGGCTCTGCTCAGCCCTTTTACCGCAAGTTTTAATGCGGCTTTCAGTGCCGTTATTGCTACGCTTAACAATATCGGCCACGGTTTAGACTTGCTGGGGCCGGCTACGGATTATAAAGATCTGCCACAAGCGGCTAAACTGATTATGAGCGTAGCGATGGTCATGGGTCGTTTGGAAATTTACCCGGTTTTGGTCTTATTGTCTCCACGTACGTACAAACGCATTTAGTCTTCCGCTTTACTTTTGCCTAGATAAGCGAAAACCCGGCGATTGATGTTATCAAGAGCGACGGTTATACGCTATAATAACGGGGTTAATACAAAAACGACAGGTTATTTGAAAACCCCAGAATAGGATAGGAATGACAAAATGAAACTGAGTGAAAGCTACTTTTTTACCCTGAGAGAAGACGTTAAAGATGAAGATTCCAAGAGCGGAAATCTGCTGGTGCGCGCCGGAATGATTAAAAAATCATCGTCGGGCGTCTATATGCTTTTGCCGTTGGGGTTAAAAGCGTTCAGAAAAATAGAAAATATTATTCGCGAAGAAATGGATGCCACGGGCAGTCAAGAAGTAACCATGCCGGCGCTCATCCCCGAAGAGGTTTACGTCAACTCGGGACGAAGGGAAACCTTCGGTTCCAGCATGTTTGCCCTGAAGGATCGCTTCCAAAGGCCTTTTGTACTCGGGCCTACGCACGAAGAGTTGTTTGCCGCAGCTGGTCGTATGGGAATTAAGTCTTATAAAGATATGCCTATCAGTCTCTATCAGTTCCAGACTAAATTCAGAGATGAGCCTCGCCCTCGTTTCGGCCTGATTCGTGTTCGTGAGTTCGTCATGAAAGATGCTTACACTTTCGATAAAGACCTCGAAGGTCTGGATGTCGCCTACCAAAAAATCTTCGATGCCTATAAGCGTGCTTTTGACCGTATGGGCTTGAAATACGTTATCGTTCGCGCCGATACGGGCGTCATGGGTGGCTTGCTTTCTGAAGAGTTTCAGGCTCTTTCCGACATCGGTGAAGACATCCTTGTCATCCATGAGGAGTCGGGTTACGCGCGTAACTTGGAGATTGCCGCTTGTGTGCCGAGTGGATCGCCCTCAACGGAAAAGCACCAAGAGATGGAAGAAGTAGCGACACCCCATGCGAAAACGATTGAAGAGGTTGCTGCTTTTATGGGTCAGGACGCCACACGCTTTGTAAAAACATTGATTTATTTAATAGACGGAGAGCCTTTTGCCTTGATGGTTCGCGGTGACCATGAGGTGAATGAGACGAAGGTGCTTAAACTTCTCGGAAAATTAGAAATAGAAATGGCGCCGCCTTCCATCGTGGAAGAGGTGACAGGAGCACCGGTCGGTTTCGCCGGTCCGGTCGGTCTGAAGATTCCGGTCATCATGGATAATGAAGTGGCTCTTATGGCTAACTTTATTGTGGGCGCCAACAAGGTCGATGCCCATCTCAAAAATGTCAATCTTGAAGATTTTTCGGTGACACAAACTGCCGATATTCGTGAAATTAAAGAAGGCGATATGTGCGAGAACGGGGCCGGCCCCGTCATCTTCAAACGTGGTATCGAAATCGGTAATACTTTCAAGCTCGGTGTCAAGTATGCCGAAGCTATGGATCTTCATTTCAGTGATGCCCATAATCAGCTTCAGCCTGTGGTCATGGGTTCTTACGGAATAGGTCCGGGTCGTTGTCTGGCGGCTATTGTTGAACAAAATCATAATGAAAAAGGAATCCTCTGGCCCAAGAACATCGCTCCGATTGAAGTGGCCTTGCTGCCTATTAATGTTACAAATGAAGAGCAAATGTCGGTTGCGACAAAACTTTACGATCAGCTCAGTCAAGTCGGCTATGACGTCCTTTTGGATGACCGTGACGAGCGTGCGGGTATTAAGTTTAATGACATGGAATTGATTGGTGCTTACCTAAGAATTACCATTGGCCGCAGCGTTTCAGAAGGTAAAGTGGAATTGAAAATCAACGGTGAAAGTGAAGCCGAACTGCTTCCCATCGATGAGGTGGCGGTACGCGTTGCAGAACTTTTGGCTTAAGGGTGGACCCTGATTGCCATGTGAAAGTAAAACGGACCATGCGGTCCGTTTCTTTGTTCCCTTAAGAAATGCGATGTCCAGCTGATACAACAGGTATTCCGTCCTAATATTCACGGCGTCTCTTGATAAAGTAAACAAGGGTTGAAATCATAATCAGAACAACGCTGAAAAGTGCGAAGATTTTTAGCAGAAGAATGAGCGTATTGCTTCCTTCCTCTACCTGACGAAGTTTATCGGTCGTTGGGCTCGTGCGTGGCAAAGTAGTGCCGGTAGTCGGCTGTGAACTTGGACGACTACTTGTGCTCGGGGTTGTCAATTGAATTTGACCCGCAATATTGGCTGCCGTGTTGAGGGCGGCTGAGGTACTGGGTGTGGTTGTAGGATGCGGCGTAGTAGTCGTAACGGTACTTGTCGGTGCCGGACTGGGTGTAGGTGTTGGTGTAACAGACGGTACAGGCGTCGGTGTAGGGGTCGCTTCAGGTGTTGGTGTAGGCGTCGGACTGGGTGCCGGTGTCGGTGTAACGGACGGCACGGGTATAGGAGTCGGTGTTGCTTCAGGAGTCGGCGTAGGGGTCGCTTCAGGTGTCGGCGTAGGGGTCGGACTGGGTACCGGTGTCGGTGTGGGCTTTGGTGTTGGTGTAGGTTTAGGTGTCGGTGTAGGTAAGGGGGTAGCATCAAACAGCTCTAAATAATGGGCGGCAAGTTCATAGGGTAAGTTTCCCATCGTTTCTGAATGGATTTTCTGAATCAGTTTTTCGATTTCATCCTTACTGATATTGAAAACTTTGATGCTTATTTGACCGGTGTCTACTTCTTTTCCATCCGCATGAAGACTGAAGTCAACGCTGTGGCCGGGCTCCCCTTCGGGTGTTGCGGTTAAAAAATCCAAGACCGGTACAGCCACGAATTTTTCAGTACCTTCCTCTCCTTCTTCGCCCTCTTCAATTACAATTTTAAAGCTTTGGGTGATGTCTTCCTTCAAGAGTTCTTTATCCGATTTTAGAGTCAAGGTAAAGAGGGTATCGACATCGCTAAGGTTGATGACCTTTACAAAGAGCAGCTGATCTTCAAAACCGCTGAACAAAGTTTGAACGGAGGCCTCTACCTTTCCGATTTCCGGATTTTCTGTTTTTTGATTTCCCACTTCTTGTGCGTACAAGACAAAGAGAGGATTCAAGAAATTCTGAATGAGAATCAATAATATAACGACGTAGAGTTTGATCTTTTTCATATTATCCAAGCCTGTTCTTTATCTCGTTGAGTGACCTAAAGGATTTTCAAGTCTATTTTATCCTTTTCTTACGAGAAACGATAGCCTAAAAAAAGACTGTCCCATAGAAAGAGACAGTCAATTAAAGATTTCAATTCAATTATGCGAATAAAATATTCCAATAAAAGGAGCTTAAGCTTTGGTGCTTTTTTTGGCGACAGTCTTTTTAGCACTTGCTTTTACAGCCGCTTTAGGGGCCTCTTTAGCTTCCGTTGCTTTTACATCGGCGGCTTTAGGGGCAACTGCTTTTTTAGCCGCAGGCTTCTTGGCGCTTGCAGCCTTAGCGGTAGTCGCTTTCTTAGGAGTAGCCGATTTCTTGGCAGCGGGTTTCGTTGTAGTCTTAGGGCTTGCTTTCTTAGGTGTTTCAGTCAAAATTTGTTCGGCATATTCGGCGCCACAAACACGAACCAACCATTCCTTGGTATCTTCTTCATTCATAGCCACGAGAATCTCTTCAGGGTATTGCGAATTTTCACCACCTACACAATGCAGGAAATAATCTGTTTCACCGTTTTTGTAAAGTGTTTCTTCAAAACCATAGCTGTCACCGAAGTAACCGATACTCTGCTTACCTACTTCTTTAGCTTTTTCGGTATCATAAGTTTTACGTCCAATTTTCTGTTTCATTTTTTCTCCTATTACAAAAATCATATATTAGGCTTTCGCCAGCTTATTAAACAAACATCATTAGTTTAGCGATTTTGCAAAATTCTGCAATTATTTTTAATAATATTTGACAAAATGGGATTTAAATTGCGTTAATGATTCGGGGGTTTTGTCTATTAAGCCTATAAAAACGGCGAAAATTTCGCATTCGGCATGATATCATAAGAACATTAATCACTCTCGGTAAAGGAGATTTTCTATGCGTGAACAAAGCAAATACGGTATTTTGGATCTGATAAATGATCGTTGGTCTCCGCGTGCTTTTGATGGTCGTGAGATGGACGAAGACAGCTTGTTAGGACTTTTGGAGGCGGCCAGTTTTGCGCCCTCTTGCTTTAATGAACAACCTTGGCGCTTTATTGTCGCCTGTACGGCTGAAGAAAAGGCCAAGTTATTGCCCCTTCTTACTCCGAAAAATCAAATATGGGCGAGTCAGGCTTCAGCGCTATTGATAGTGTTGAGCCAACAAAATTTCACGCAGACCGGGCGTGAAAACCGTTGGCATTTGTTTGATGCGGGAACCGCTTGGGGCATGCTTTCTCTTGAAGCTCAAAGTCGTGGTATGATTACGCATGCCATGGGCGGCTTTGACCCGAAGAAGGCGCGTGAAGTCTATGCGATTCCGGAAGATTTGAGTGTTATCTGCTGTGTAGCGGTCGGTTGGTACGGTGACAAGTCCCAACTACCTGAAGATTTACAGTTGCGTGAGAAAGCGAGCCCGCGTAAGGCGGTAAAAGAGTTAATTCTTTGACTTGATGTTTCGGTCCTGCTTGTGCACTCGGTTCATAGCGTTTGGGAGGGGCTTTGAATGGATAAAAAAGGACAAATATTAGCGTTTCTGGCCCTGCTTCTAATGGTCGCCTTAGTTCTTATCTTTTATTTGGGTAACCATTAAGCCGTTTTTCTGCGCTTGAGAAATCATTACTAGTTTGAGATAATTTCTAAAAGAAGCGCTGCCAGAAAAATTAAAAACTAAGAAAACGGAGGCGTTATTGGATAAAAAGAATTACGGCCAATCTTCTGATACGGATTTAGCCCTTTTTATTCGCCTACAGCGCTCGGCGATTTTTCTTCAGCGCGAGGTAGGGAAGATCACGATGAAACATGGCCTGACTTTATCGCAGTTCGCGGTTTTGGAAGCCTTGTACCATAAAGGTGATCTAAATATCTGTCAGATTCTATCAAAAATATTGGCGACGTCCGGTAACTTGACCGTAGTTATCAGAAACTTGGAAAAAATGGGTTTGGTGAAGCGTTTACGTGACCCTCACGATAAGCGCGCCTATCTCATCTCTCTGACCGAAGAAGGTTCACGCGTGACCGAGCGTATTTTTCCCGAGCAACTTGCTTTGTTGGAAAACTACCTTTCCGTTTATGATAGGGATGAAAAACGAGCATTAATCAGCCAACTGGACCGTTTACGTCAATGGCAAAAGAAAGAGGAGTGTCAATGAAATTTGTTTCTTGGAATGTAAATGGGGGGCGGGCCATCATGAAGAAAGGCTTCTTAGAGGCTTTTGATGACTTGGATGCCGACTTTTTCTGCTTACAAGAAACTAAGCTGCAAGAAGGGCAAGTCGAAATGGATTTGAGTGGATACTATGAGTATTGGAACTATGCGGAAAAAAAAGGATATTCCGGTACCGCGGTTTTCGCGCGTCACCCCGCCCTCAGTGTTCAACTCGGAATCGGTATAGACGAGCATGATCAGGAAGGGAGAGTTATTACCCTGGAGTATGATGATTTTTTCCTCGTCACCTGTTATACACCCAACTCTCAGGATGGTTTAAAACGCCTTGACTACAGATGTAAGTGGGAGGATGCTTTCCGCATTTATCTAAAAAAACTAGAGGAGAAAAAGCCTGTCATCCTCTGTGGAGACCTCAATGTAGCGCATAATGAAATAGATTTGGCCAACCCCGCAGCCAATCGTAAAAATGCCGGTTTCAGCGATGAAGAACGCTCGAAATTTACGGAGCTTTTAGCAGCGGGTTTCATTGATACATTCAGACACTTCTATCCGGATAAAGAAGAGGCGTATACCTGGTGGTCTTATCGTACCAATGCCAGGGCAAGAAATGTGGGCTGGAGAATAGACTATTTTGTGGTTTCTGAGGCTTTAAAAAATCGTCTGGTCGCGGCTGAAATCCATGCCGAAATTCCGGACTCGGAT
>CAYFRY010000014.1:0-15035 GCA_964345665.1 uncultured Oscillospiraceae bacterium | reverse complement strand
GAATGGGTTCACCCCAGTAACGTTGACGAGAAAACACCCAGTCACGTAACTTGTAGTTGACCTTTTCTTTGCCAAGACCTTTTTCAATCAACCAGGCTGTGATTTTAGCCTTGGCGTCTTTGACACTGAGGCCATTGAGGAACTCGGAATTGACCATTTTACCTTCTTCAATATCTGTAAAAGCTGCGCTTTGAACGTCTCAGCATGACACGACTGCAACGATAGGGCAGTTGAAAGCTTTTGCAAAATCCCAGTCACGTTCGTCATGTCCTGGCACTGCCATGATGGCACCTGTGCCGTAGGAAGCAAGGACATAGTCCGAGATGAAGAGGGGGATTTCCTGATTATTGACCGGGTTAATCGCATGAACGCCTGCCAAGAGAACACCGCTCTTGTCTTTGTTCATTTCGGTACGCTCGAAGTCGGACTTTCGAGCCGCTGTTTCCTGATAGGCGCGTACGTCATCTACGTTTGTCAACAGTCCGCTTTCAATCCATTTCTCAATGTAGGCGTGTTCGGGAGACATGACCATATAGGTTGCGCCGAAGAGAGTGTCCGGACGTGTGGTAAAGACGGTGATGAGATCTCCGCTTGAAGCGCTGAAGTTGACTTCTGCGCCGACCGAGCGACCGATCCAGTTTTTCTGCTGGGTTTTAACACGTTCGACGTAGTCTACTGTATCGAGGTCATTAATCAGGCGTTCGGCATATTCCGTGATTTTCAGCATCCACTGGCTTTTGACTTTATGTACGACCTCACTGCCGCACCGCTCACAGCCACCACCCACGACTTCTTCATTCGCCAAAACAACTTTACAGGACGTACACCAGTTGACGGCCATTTCTTTTTTATAAGCCAAACCCTTTTCAAAGAGTTTCAGGAAAATCCACTGGGTCCACTTATAGTAGTTCGGGTCGGTGGTGTTGACCTCACGGCTCCAATCAAAAGAAAAGCCGAGAGACTTCAGTTGACGCTTGAAGTTGGCAATATTATTTTCGGTCACGATGGCCGGATGAATGTTGTTCTTAATGGCGTAGTTTTCAGTGGGCAAACCAAAGGCATCCCAACCCATGGGATAAAGGACATTGTAGCCTGTCATGCGCTTCAGCCTTGCCACGACATCCAAGGCGGTATAGGAACGTGGGTGTCCTACGTGTAGACCTTGCCCTGAAGGATACGGGAACTCGACTAAACAATAATACTTTTCCTTGCTTGAGTCGTTTTTGACATTAAAAACGCCTTTTTCATCCCAGCGGTCCTGCCATTTTTTCTCAATGTTTTTGAAATTATACTCGCTCACATCTTCCTCAATTCCAAGGCGACTCATGCCGACCGGTAGGTAGCTTCTCGCCCAATTAGTCTCTTAAATATTCGATTCCTCATTATACGGTCTAAAGCTTATGAGCGCAAAGGGTGAGGGCTGCAGTAGGTTCGGTTGTAGCCTCGGATTCTGAATTTGGTTTATTAAGACACAAGAATTGGCCTGTTGATATTTATTTAAGTAGTCATACCTTTCAAAATTACACAGAAGAGAAGCTTACCAAGCGTGCTGAAGACTTGACTGCTCCAAACCCGTTTATTGACCCTAAGGAGTGGAAGAATATCCTTACTCTGGCCCTAAATATGGGGCATGCGCTTGTAAAAAATGAAGAAGAAGGGAAGATTCCGGAATGGCAAACAAGACCGTATGCGGATATGGATCAGAGTAAATAGTGTTGGTAGTGCTACCGCTAACTTGACCTCGCAAGCTGGTTCGGCGAGCAGATAGACGACACTTTATATCAAATCATTAAGAATGCGTTTTGATTTAGATTTAGGACGCAACGCTATTTCGTCGTGTCCCGGGAATCTCACTCCATCCGCTTTTACACCTCTCTTGCTGCACTTTCCCCTAAAACACAACCTTAATTCCGAGTGCTTTTTCCATGCGCGCCTTCGCACCGCGTCCATCCGGAACCTGCCTGTAGTGTTGGTACAAATCTGTGCCCGGATTGGTGTTCCCTTCGACTACGACGGGACCCTTATCACTAATCGCGATGTCCCAGCCGATGTAAAGGGAGCCGGGTAAAGTTTTATGCGCCTCAAGGACCATTTGCTTAGCTTCCTCGAAGTGAGGAATCTGAAAACCGATGAAATTGAAACCCGTGGCTTCGTTTTTATCGACGTATTTGATTTGGTAGTGGTTGGTTGTAAGCGGGTGGCGGATTACACCCTTCTCATCCAGCAAAGTAAAGCCCCCGCCTTGAGAACCGTTATCCACGAAAGAGTCGTTCACGCTGCAACGCAAGAGCGCATAAGGAATACTGAATACGCCTTCCTGATTTACACAGGTCCCGATGCGCAGGGTGTTGACCGAGTTGACTGAAAGCTTGGACATTTCCGCATTTTGAACAATGGCCTCCTCAACTATAAAGCGCTCTTCTGCGAGCAAACGATCGAAAAAATCCCGGCGATCTTTTATTTCCGCGCTGAGTTTACGCTCGACACCTTTGCCACCGCATTCTGCGGGAGGCTTGATAAAAAAGACCTCGTGTCTGTCTAAAAAAGATGAAAAATCCTCGAAGCTGTCTTCGCGTAAATCCAAAAACTCACGTTTCAGATAAGGTTTGAAATGACGATAAAATTTACCTTTATCGTTAAGAATAGCAGACGTTTCGGGCGTATTCACTTTGGTCGCAAGGATATCCATTTCGCCTTGGGAAAGAAAGGTGGCGCGTATGGCGGGATCCCGTTCTAAGTGAAAACCGAAGGTTGTATACGACTCCCAAGTATAACCGCCCGTTTGATAACATTTAATCATGTCGCGGAAAATGTTCAGACGAGAACGGCCGCTTTCTTTGGCCATGGCGTGAATCAGAGGGGTCATGCCCTTCCAATCCAGGGTAAGTGCTTTTCTAATCATTTGAAGTGGATTCATATATATTCCTTCTCTATAGAAATTATCGTGCTAAATGTCACGCTCTTTTTTTCGGATTTTTTCCACTGCGTCCGCCCAACGCGTACCCAGACGGAAACGGCCGGCCAGCTTGGCAACCAAGCCACGACTCTCACTGACCCGAAGAAAATACGAAGCGCTGATGTAGCTGCCCGCAACAAGGAGGACACGTAAGAGATATAAAAGAAGCTGCAGGATTTTCGATGAGGGGACAGGGAGAATTAATTGGAAGAGATACAAACAAAAGGCTGAAATCAGGGCGCTTCCTAAAAGCTGTACCGCATATCCGGGTAGTTTTTGAGGGACAAGGTCTCTTTCAAAATAACGAAGCAGAAGATTGATGATGAGAAAATTGACCAGGTTGTAACCTAGTGCCGCCAAACCGATACTCATTATGCCCCATTCGAAGACATAAATAAAAAGTGAGGAGAAAAGCGGGTTGAAGATGAGGGTAATGCCTCCTGTAATCAGTGCGATATAGGATTTTTTCATGGCATAAAAAGCCTGGCTGTAGAAATAGTTCAGCATCATGACAATCATGTTGATAGAAAAAACGGCCAAAAGCTTACCGGTCAGGGCAATGCCCTCGTTGTTATAGGTCTTGACATTCCACTGAAAGACAGCTTGTACCGTTTCAAAATTCGAGACCGAAAAAAGTACGGCAAAAGGGACAATCAAAAAGAGAGCCATACGTAAAGTGGCCGTCAAAAAGGCCCTCGCCTCACGTATCGCCTGCCTTGAATAAAAACCGCTCAGGTTAGCGACCACGACGGAGCCGATTCCCGCAGCAATGATCCCGTAGGGCAGGTTATAAAGTTTTTGGGCATGTCCCAAAGAGGTGACGGCACCGTCATCAAAATTACCGGTAAAGACTTGTTGAATGATGTAATTCAATTGGTTAAAAGAACCTGCCACAATGGCCGGCAAAGCAATCCGGAGCAGTTTACGGAATTCCTTATTACGTATGTCCAGATTGAACTTGAAATAACGCATGTTAGGTTTGGCAAAATAAAGCAAGAACAAAAAATACACAATGGCGGAGAGAACAATCCCGACGGAGGTTTTCTTCAGGCCATCTTCTGAAGGATTGGCAAAAATAAAAATAAAAATCAGGCAGCAGATGTTGTAAAGGGCACTTCCGAAATTAGGGATGACAAACTCTTTATTGGCGGAAAGCACCGCGGTTAATTGGCCAACCAGGATAAAGAAGAACGTTTGAAAAAACAGAATACGACCGATTGAAGCGGCAATTTCAATGGTTTGAATCGAGTTGTTCGCATAAATCGTCAGGAGTAAAGGCTTGATAAACAGTCCGCCCAAAACAACCACGATCAGCATCACCACACTGATAACAGAAAAGAAGATACTGACAGGCTTCCAGGTCCTTTCTTCATCATTATGCTCAATCGCCGCGGACAGTGTCGGTGTAATCGCAGCGGAGATAGCGCCCCCAATTAAAAGTTCATAAAAGAGGTCAGGTACGGCGAAGCCTAAAATGTAGGCATCGTTCAAATAGCCATACCCTATTTTTTGAGCGATAACGATTTCTCTGGCAAAACCGATGACCTTGGTAAAAACCATGGTAAGAGTCGAAAAAACAACGGCCAGGGTTAAGTTGGAAGCCGAGGTCGCCTTGTTGGAGCCGCCGGGGTTTATTAAATGAAGCACGCGCTCGCGTGCGCCGCCCGATTGTTCCGCTTTCTGTTTGGGTCTGTCATGTTGTTCTTGATTCAAATTATTACTACCTAAACTTAGTGTTTCTCTAATAATCTTAACCATCATACACGCAAGGGGCTGAAAACGGCAAGAAATCATCGCCGGTCCGTGCTATAATGCTCGCGTTTGATATGTACATAGGATACGTATTATTGATATTTATTAGCAATAAAGTAATGAATGGGGAATACTATAAGAAATGAATCATCAAGCTAAAAAGCCGAGGAAGAAAACGAGCCCCGGACAATATCTGCGCTTGGTCCTGACACTGGCTTTAGCGAAAACGGCAGCGGTGGGTATGAAAATGCTGGGTCGAAACGCCACTTTTTTGCCGGGAGCTATTGCGCAACGTCTTTTCCCGAATTTTTTGGACCATCTTGTTTATCCTGACACGGTGATTTGTGTAACGGGTACGAACGGAAAAACAACCGTCACCAATCTGCTCATTGACGCTTACCGTTCCCGTGGTGAAGAGCCGGTCAACAATAGTTTCGGTTCCAATACGCTCCATGGCATCATGACCTCGTTTATTCAAAGTGTGAACTGGCGCGGTATATCACGCCCTAAAACGGCGGTTCTGGAGATTGATGAGCTCAGCTCCAGGCGAATCTACCCTTTTGTAAAGCCGGATTACTTATTGATAACCAATCTGTTTCGTGATTCTTACAGCCGTAACGCGCATCCGGATTTTATCGTATCGGTCCTGGAAGAGCATATTCCTGCGGAAACGACCCTGATTTTAAATGCGGAAGACCTGATCAGCGGGGAGTTGAAGCCTAACAACAAGCGGGTGTATTTTGCCGTTGATAAGTAATTGGACAGTTCCGAATCTAAAGACAGCTTGGTTTGTGATCTGCGCAACTGCCCACGCTGCGGACACACCTTGGAAAGAGTTCACCTGCGCTATCACCACATCGGTTATTATTATTGTCCTCACTGCGGCTTTGAAAACCATGAAGCCAAGTATGTCCTGACGGATATGGACAAAGAGAACAATCTCTTAACCATTCGAGAGAATGGTAAAGACTACCGATACAGAAGCTTTAACAAGGGTATTATCGACGCCTATAACGGGCTTTCGGCCATTGCCGTACTGCGCGAAGACGGCTGGTCTGTGGAGGAAATCCAAAAACTCTGGGAAAAACAGAAAGTGACACGCTCACGTTATGAGCAGAAAGATTTGGCCGGTCTACCCATGGAGATGATGCTGGCCAAATCGCTTAATCCGGTTTCCGCCTCACGTGTTTTTGACTATGTTCGAAAACAGGACGGTAAAAAGCTGGTTATCCTGCTTAACACCTGCATGAAAAAGGATGACCTCAACAACGAGAATACGGGTTGGCTCTACGAGATTGACGCAGAGCTTCTGAAAGACCCGAATATCGTAAAAATCGTCATCGGTGCCAGAAGGGCTTACGATTACAAATTCCGCCTGCTGTTGGCGGGTATTGATCCCTCGCGCATACAGCTTTTTGAAAGCCTCGACTTACCTGTTGAAGAAATTTCGCTGGAGGGTATCGATCGCATCATCATCTTCCACGACTTTGAAAATTTGGCGGAGACGGATGATTTGATTGCGCAGATGGAAGCCTATCATGCGGGCAAAAACAAGGCAGGTTAAGTGAAATGAAAATAGAGATACTTTATCCGGATATGGCGGATCTTTATGGGGAGCAAGGAAGCTTCATGATTCTGAAGCAGACTTTTCCGGACTGTGAAATTGTGGAGACCCGCTTTCAAAGTCGGCCTCTTTTTGCCGATGAAAAAGTGGACATCCTGTACCTCGGTCCCTCAAGTGAAAAAAGGCAGGCGATGATTATTGAGCAGCTCATGCCTTATAAAGAAGCTCTGCGTACCCGTATTGAAGAGGGTTGCTATGCTTTGTTCATCGGCAATGCCTTGGAAGTTTTAGGCCAGTATGTTGAAGATGATAAGGGCAAAAGGCAAGCCGCCTTAGGCCTCTACGATTTCCACGCCAAGCAGGAATTCCGCACACGTTTGAATACAGAATATATGGGTGAGGCGCAGCAGCAGTGGGCACACGAGAAGCCGATTCTCGGTTTTAAGACACAGTTTTCCGTTTGCCACGGTGCGGATGAAAACAAGGCGCTGGCCAAAAATCTACGCGGTATCGGCATGGATCGAGAAGCATCTTTTGAAGGATTTTGTGACCATAATTTAGTGGCGACTTATTTAGTAGGACCCTTTTTGGCGATGAACCCGTATTTTTTGCGTACGTGGTTGGATCATATGGGTGAAAAGGACCGTGAGATTCCGTTTTACGACGTTATGATTGAGGCTTACACGCGCCGTCTGGCGGATTTCAGCAACCCCAAAACATACTTATCTTAAGAAAAGTTAAGACAACACGGACCGATCCTTTATCTCGGCTAATGAATAGATTCCTTTTTTCGCCTTTGGCTTCTATTTTATGCTTACAATTCGCTTTTTTTGTATCAAAAGTAGCCCTTTTAAGACCGTCTCTATGTTACAATTACTGCGTATATCAAAACGAACGCAAATCAGCGTCAAGAAAGGCGAGCCATAGCATGGAGAACTTGAACCTACTTGATCAGATCTATGACTTAGAAGCGGCTTGTGCGGCCATTGTAGCCGAGGCCAAGACGCGTGCACAGAACATGGAAGCCCATGCTCGTCAAGAAGCCGAAAAGGCAATGGCTGCAGCGGTTCACGAAGTCCATGAAAACAAGAAAAGTGTCTTGGCTTCGCGTAAAGGCGCTGTCCATGAATCAAGTACGTACGCGCCCGGAGAGAAACCGGATTATGCCGATGCGCTGGCAGAAGCAAGACAGCGTAAAGCCTTAGCGGTGGCTGCGCTGGTCGAAAGGACCTTGGGCTGATCTATGGCAATTGTAAAGTTAGATAAGATGAGTCTGGTCGGATTAGCGGATGATAAAACGCTTCTTATCAGCGCGCTCACTAAACTGGGGGCCGTATCGGTAGAACAAGATTTGGAGGCCGAGGCTCAGCTGGAAGAGCTATCCCGAGGCATGGTGCAAGAGGGCGTTTTGGCCCATACCTTCGATCCGGAGAGTCAAAATATTTATTTCAGGACTGAAGAAGAACTTTTCAGTTCGGGTCTGCGTTTCGAAGCGGCTATTTTAGAACTTTTTGAAAAAGCTCAAGGACCCGGTCAATTAGCACGATTGGGAGCCAATGAATATCGACGCATACAAATCGAGCTTTCGAAACGTCTTACGACTTTGCGTTTGGGTGTGGAAGAAGCCGCTAAAATAAGCCCGGAAAAGAAAGCTCTCTTTACGCTCAAACGTACAGTTAAGGCGGATGAGTTTGAGGCGGTCGGAGCAAGACAGGCTGAAATCCTGGATTCCTTACGCCGGTTGGAGGAAAATCGCAGCCGCCTTCAAGCTTTGATGAATCGCAGAGCGGCCCTCAAAGCTCAGATTCAACAAATTGCGAACTGGGAAAATCTTGTTCTGCCCGGGAGAGAAGCTGAGAAAACATGTAAACTCTTACAGGTCTTCTCAGGTTCATTGAGTAGCCGGAATGATAAAATGCCTCAGCTTCGAGCCGCTTTGTCAGAGACGCTGGACGGACATTACGGTCTTGAGCTTTTGGCTGAGCTTGAAGGTCAAGCCGTTGTACTGGTGGCCGTTCGTAAGGCGGATGCCACGATGACCGAGCAGATTTTGCGCGACTTTGATTTTGCCCCGCTGCCTAAACTGCCCACGGAAATGGAAGGTGACTACGATAAGGCCTTGCGTCAATGGCGTAGCGAGCTGGAAAAGCTTGATAAAGAAGAGCGTTTGTTGGAAGAGGAAGCCCTTAAACTGAGTGAGCATAAAGCGGATTTTGAGCTTTTGCACGATTACTATTTAACGGCGGATATGAAGCTCTCTGCGATGCAACGTCTTCTTAATACGGGCAGGTTATTCGTGTTACAAGGCTATGTGCCTCATTCCATGGGTGCAGAGATTAAGCGGGCCCTGGAAGAGCGTTATGCCGTTGCCATAGATATCTTACCGGTGCCTGAAGATGAAGAGCATCCCATCTTGATGAAAAACAGACGTTTTGTTCAACCTTATGAAGCGGTCGTTGAAATGTTCAGCCTGCCTTCCAAGACGCTTGATATCGATCCTACCCCGGTCATGGGGCCTTTCTATGCCTTTTTCTTCGGCATTATGCTGAGTGATGCGGGCTATGGCTTACTGCTGCTTCTGCTTTGCGCCTATCTGGTTTATAAGGTAAAAGTAGAAGGTAATATGCGACGCATGTGTGTCATTTTCATGCAGGGCAGTGTAGCGGCTATTATTTTCGGTGTACTCTTCGGCTCTTTCTTCGGTAATATGCTCAGTGCGGTTTCGGGTGATCGTCTTAAGTTCCCTATGCTCTGGTTTGATCCGGTTGCTGAACCGATGACCCTTATGATTGCCAGTATGGTTTTCGGTGCGGTACATCTTTTTGCCGGGCTGGGATTGAAGTTTTATAATCTCGTGCGACTCGGAAAACCTTACGAAGCGGTGATTGAAACGGTCCCTTGGATTTTGATGGTGGTCGGTCTTCCTCTCTACGGCTTGGGTTATGCGGTGGGCCGTTACATGGCCATTGTGGGTGCTTTGATGATCGTTTTCCTCTCGGCTATCGGCGTGAGGAATCCTATCAAGCGCGTTTTCTCGGGCTTGGGCACTTTATACGGCATTACCAGTTACCTGGGAGACCTTTTATCCTATACCCGTATTTTAGCCCTTACCTTGGCGACCTCGGTTATTGCTCTTGTGGTTAATATCTTAGCGCAGATGCTGAACGGTTCCATCCTCGGTATTTTCTTTATGATTATTATCCTGATTTTCGGACATCTGTTGAATTTGGCTCTATCCGGCCTGTCTGCCTATGTACACGCAACCCGTCTGCAATATGTCGAGTTTTTCGGGAAATTTTATGAAGGTGGCGGCGTGCCGTTTCAGGCCCTTGAGTTAAAAACAAAATACGTCAAAGTAGAGGCGTAGTGGATTATTAATAAGAGATAAAAGTAATGACTTTTATAGGAGGAAAACAATGGACATTTTAAAACAGCTCTTTACTGGTGCGAACATCGCTTTGCTGGGTGGCGTCTTCGCCGCTGCCTTCGCAGGATGGGGTTCAGCCAAGGCCGTGGGTCATGTGGGCTCGGTCGTTTCCGGTGTAATCTCTGAAAAACCTGAGCTTTTCGGTAAGCTCTTGATTTTACAGGCTCTGCCCGGCACGCAAGGCATTTACGGCCTTCTGGTATGGTTCTTTGTCATGCTTCAAGGTGGTTTTATGGCCGGCACCGCCGGTGATTTGACCTTGACGCAAGGAGCGCTCTACTTTGCGGCTTGCATTCCGATGATGGTCGTCGGTTATTTCTCCGCTATCCACCAAGGTAATGTCGCAGCAGACGGCGTCTTGATGGTCGCTAAAAAACCTGAAGAACAATCCAAGCCTTTGATTTTGGCCGCGATGGTTGAGACCTATGCGATTCTCGCTTTGCTGGCTTCCGTCTTATCCATCCTCAACGTCAAATAAGAGGCGTTTGGAAGGGATACGAGGAGAAGAGGCATGGATGGTTTTGATAAGTTAAAAGAAACCTTGTTGAAGTCTGCCCGGGGTGAAGCCGAGGCTATACTCGCCACTGCTACGGCCAATGTTGCGGTCATCGCGAAACAAAGCGCGGATGAGATTTGGCTCTTAAAAGAAAAAGCGGCCAAAGAATTGGAGCAACTGGCGGAAGCAGATGAGCGCCGGGATCTGGCGCTTGCGAACCTGGAGAAAAGGCGCACGGAATTAAGAGCGAGGCAGTCCCTTTTGGATGAGGTGATGGATGAGACCTTGGCTGCTCTTGTTGCTTTGCCGGATGATAAAAAACGAGGCTATTACGAGGATTTATTGAAGACTTACGCGAAAGACGCCGACATCATCCTTTGCTCGGAAGGGGATTTGGCTTCGGTTAAGGCTTTATTGCAGGAAATGAATCTATCTTTGCCCTGTCAAAGCGATAAAAAAATCAGTGGCGGTTTGGTTTTTAAGTCTGAGCGTTTTTGGGTAGATCAGAGTTTTGAAAGCAGTCTTCATAGTCGCCGTGACGAATTCAATGAAGTAGCGGCGAAGATTGTATTTAACAGGGGAGAGAAGGTTTGAACCGAAGCAAAGCATTTATGGAATACGCCAAGCGCATGAAAAAGATGTGCCAAGACGACGACTATGCTTATGCAACCGGACGTCTGGCCGTTTTTGAAGAGCGCTTGCTGAGCTATGCCAAGTTAGAGGACTTGGCGCGTCCGGACAGCCCCATAGAACAACTGGAGGCGGCTATGTCCGAAGCAGGCTATCCGGCTGCCGAAAGCTTGGCCGATCGTGTCAAGCAGGGCGCTGCTGCGAACGATGCCCTGCTTAAAGAGATCACGAATAACGGGCCTTTAGCCAAAGCCCTGCTCCTCCAAAACGATATGCATAATCTGAAGGTGATGCTCAATCATCTTAAAGAAGAAGGCTCCAGAGAACGTATCCCGGGAACAGGTGACGAAGCCGCCAAGGTGGAGGGGATACCCTCCGCCATATCGGATTTACTCTTTACGGAAGCCATCTTGTCCGTCGAGGAACTATGGTTCTCGCTTCAAAAATTTATGGCGAATCCGGCCTCACTTGCCGGAAACGGCGACTATCTGCTTGGCTATGTACAAGAAGAAATCAAGCACTGGGCGACCGACTATCGTCCCGCTGCAACAGATATGCGTATAGACCAAGCCTGGTTCCGAGAGCTCGGTAAACAGGCGCAGGAGGCGGAGAAGCTAGCTTTAGCGGACTACCTCGGCATGTATCGAGAACTTTTGGCCGATTTGTACAATCTTCAAAGCGCCGCACGCCTCTTACGTTTGCGTGGCGCGGTCAACGGCTTGCAGGATGCTTTTGTCTCCGGAGGTAAAGTAAGCTGGGATGAGGCCCATTCGGCTATTTTGAAGGGTGTTTCCGGCCTGAGCAATGTCTACCGCAACACCGCGGCCGAGGCACTTTTGGAACACTTACCTGCTTACGTAAAAGGAAAAGAGATTTATGAATTCGGACGCCGCCTAACGGAGCTGCGCTTAGATTTCGCCAAATTCGGACTGCAAGCCGGTAACGGTATTCCTCAAGTCGCCGGCTATTGGCTTGCCAGACGTTTGGAGGCTCAGAATTTACGCATTATTTTAGCAGGTAAAAGCAATCGGAGTGAAGAAAAACAGATCCCTTCCCTGCTGCGCGATACGTACAGGAGGTCTCGAGCATGATGGAAATGGAAACGAAACGTGTGGCCGTGCTGGGTGACTTGGGTAGCATTATCGGATTTCGCGGTATGTCTATGGAAACTTTTGCCATACAAACGGACGAGGAAGCGCGCCAAACCTTGGCCCACTTAATAAAGACTGAAGCCTATGCGGTGATTTATGTGACAGAACAGGTGGCCCGTGTAAGTTCCAAAGAAATTGAAGGGATCCGTTTTCAGCCCTTACCGGCTATCGTGACGATTCCGCAGGCGGGTGATTTCCAAGGCATGGGAAAAATGCTCATCCAGGATGCGGTCAGACAAGCGGTCGGTTTTAATATTCTGGGTGACTGGGATAAGACGATCGATATTAAAGAAGAGCAATAGAAGAGACGAGGATGATGGATGATGAAAACACAAAGCCAAGGTAAAATTCTGAAGGTCTCCGGCCCTCTGGTGGTGGCTGAAGGTATGCGCGATGTGCAAATGTTCGACGTGGTGCGTGTTTCCAATCAGCGTTTGATTGGAGAGGTCATAGAAGTACACGGCGACAAGGCCTCGATTCAGGTTTATGAAGAAACGTCCGGCCTGGGCCCGGGAGAACCTGTTGTCTCTGAGGGTTATCCGCTTTCCGTGGAGTTGGCCCCGGGTCTGATGAGTAATATTTTTGACGGCATCGAACGTCCGCTGGAAGTTCTTTATGCACGTGCGGGGACTAATATTCCGCGCGGTGTGGAAGTCAGCAGCTTGGACCATGAGAAAAGATGGTTCTTCGAGCCCGGCTTAGGTGTCGGTGCGACGGTCATGGCCGGTGATATTCTAGGCGCGGTTCAAGAGACCTCTCTGATCTCACACAAAATTATGGTTCCGCCTACATTTAAGGGAAAAGGTCAGGTTATCCATATCGTTTCGTCCGGGGAATATACCATAGAGGATACGATTGCCGAGATTCAGACGCCGGAAGGCGAGCTTGTCAAAGTGGCGATGCTGCAACGCTGGCCGGTCCGTGTGGCCAGGCCGCATGCCGGGAAACAGGCCCCTCAGGAGCCGCTTTTGACCGGGCAACGTGTTATCGATACTTTCTTTCCTATTACTAAAGGCGGTACCGCCGCTGTACCCGGTCCCTTCGGCAGCGGTAAGACCGTTATCCAACATCAGCTGGCCAAATGGGCTGCTTCCGATATTGTTGTTTACATCGGCTGCGGCGAGCGCGGAAATGAGATGACCGACGTTCTGGGCGAGTTCCCGGCCTTGATTGATCCGAAAACAGGCAAGTCTCTCATGGAGAGGACCATCCTGATTGCCAATACTTCCGACATGCCGGTGGCGGCACGAGAAGCTTCAATCTATACCGGTATTACGATTGCGGAATACTACCGCGACATGGGTTACTCTGTTTCCATTATGGCCGACTCTACCTCACGTTGGGCGGAAGCCTTGCGCGAGATGTCCGGTCGCTTGGAAGAAATGCCGGGTGAAGAAGGCTATCCGGCTTACCTCGGCTCACGTTTGGCCCATTTCTATGAGCGTGCGGGGATGGTGACCTGTCTGGGGCAAGACAAGCGCGAAGGTGTTCTGACGGCTATCGGTGCCGTTTCCCCTCCGGGCGGCGACATGTCTGACCCTGTCGTACAAGCGACACTTCGCATTGTTAAGGTTTTCTGGTCCTTGGATTCCGCCTTGGCCTACAAGCGCCACTTCCCGGCCATCAACTGGCTCAGTTCTTATTCTCTATATCAGGATAAGGTGCTGGATTGGATGGATCAGAATATCTCTCCGGATTGGTCGAAACTGCGTCAAGAGGCCATGGCTTTGTTGAAAGAAGAGGCTTCGTTGGAAGAAATCGTTAAACTGGTCGGTCTGGATACTTTGTCCCCGCAAGATCGCTTGAAATTGGAAGCCGCGAGATCCCTGCGAGAGGACTTCCTCCACCAAAACTCTTTCGATGATATCGATACCTATACGCCCCTATTGAAACAGCTGAGGATTCTTCAGCTCATCATGCACTATTACGAGCTGGCTTCGACTGCATTACGCAGAGGCGTGCCTTTTGAAAGGCTGACCGGCCTGCCCATTATGGAGCAAGTGGGCCGCTTTAAATACACCAAAGAAGAGCAGTTTGAAGAACAGTTCAAGACACTTTACCGTGAATTAAACGAGATGATTACTGCTTTGCACAGCTAGGAGGTTCATTATGGCAAAACAATACCGCAGCATTGAAGAAGTTGCTGGTCCGCTCATGCTTATCAAGGGCGTGGAGGACGTGAAGTACGATGAGCTCGGCGAAATCATGCTGCCCTCCGGTGAAATCCGCCGCTGTCGTGTTTTGGAAATCAACGGCCAAGATGCGCTGGTCCAACTTTTCGACAGCGCAATCGGTATCAACATTGAAGAAAGCTCCGTGCGTTTTTTGGGTCGTGGCCAAGAGTTAGCCGTCGCCCCTGACATACTGGGTCGTGTCTTCAATGGTATGGGTGAACCTATAGACGGTGCTCCGCCTCTTATTGCCACGGCGCGCATGGACGTTAACGGTCGTCCGATGAATCCGGCGGCTCGTGATTACCCCAATGAATTTATCCAAACCGGTATTTCTGCGATAGACGGCCTCAACACCCTTGTTCGCGGTCAGAAACTGCCGATTTTCTCCGGCTCCGGTCTGCCTCATGCACAGCTGGCGGCTCAAATTGCCAGACAAGCGAAGGTTTTGGGAAAAGACGAAAACTTCGCCGTCGTATTCGGCGCCATGGGAATTACCTTTGAAGAAGCCGATTTCTTCATTTCCGATTTTCGCCGAACGGGCGCTATTGAGCGTACCGTCCTGTTTATGAACCTCGCTGACCAACCGGCTATCGAGCGTATCGCGACGCCGCGTATGGCCTTGACCTGCGCCGAGTACCTTGCATTCGAGCAGGGCATGCACGTCTTGGTGATTTTGACCGATATGACTTATTATGCGGAAGCCCTGCGCGAAGTTTCCGCTGCCCGTAAGGAAGTTCCCGGCCGCCGGGGTTATCCCGGTTATCTTTACACGGACCTGGCGACCATTTATGAGCGTGCGGGCCGTAAAAAAGGTCTGGAAGGCAGCATCACCATGATGCCCATCCTTACGATGCCCGACGATGACAAAACGCATCCTATCCCTGA
>CAYFRY010000013.1:6974-15142 GCA_964345665.1 uncultured Oscillospiraceae bacterium | reverse complement strand
TACTCCTACTCCTACTCCGACACCTACGCCTAGTCCTAGCCCCAGTCCTACGCCCACAACGGCGGCTCCGCCTGCTACACCTACGCCCACAACGGCGGCTCCGCCTGCTACACCTACACCCACAACGGTGGCTCCACCTGCTACACCTACACCCACAACGGTGGCTCCACCTCAGACCACGACGACAACAACCGTGCCGCCTCAAACGACAACGACTACAACACGTCCGACTACGGTTCATACCACCACCAGGCCCTCAGTTACTACCCAGGGCAATTACAGAATAAAGGCCAACGGAACCCAAAACCAATTCACCTTGCTTCCGGCGAATGAAGTGACGCCTCCTGTAGGCTTCGGAAGAACGGAAGGTAATTTTGAAGGGGCCAGAACGACGCTGTTTACAAGAGCGGGGTCTTTGCCCTTAGTCTATGGAAGTTTGGTTACTGAGACTGCGCCCTTTTTCTACATCTACGATGCTTCGGATAAGGCTCTTTATAACTTCTTCGATGACATCCTGATTCCTTCGGGCGGTAAGACCTGGGCTGTCAGCGCCATTGCCATACCTGCGCCTTCAGTTGACTTTCAATATCGCAGCATCAGCATTGAAAACCGACCGATGTCGGCCTATGAATCTCAACTAGGCGGTAAGAAAACAACACTGGTCTATGCGGCAGAAAACGGAAAGAGCAACAAGGCACTCTATGTTTATAACCCTGCCAATACAGCTACGCCTTTGTCACCCTATATGCCTAACGCAACGCCTTCTCCAAAGCCCACGACACCGGGCGGACTGATTTCTCTGTCTACCAGCACAGCCGATGCGGAGAGTAGTAAAGGCGGTCTCGACTTCCTGACGATTTTACTGATTTTTGTTTTCATTGCCCTTGCCGGAGGATTAGCTTACGTGGCTTACCTTAATAGAGGAAAAATCATAGCCCTCATCTCTCGCAATAAATATGACGATGATCTTTATTACTATGATGATGACGACTACTACGATGACGGTTACGATGAGGGATACGATGACGACTACTTTGACGACAATGATGACCACTTCTATCAGCCACCCGCACCCAAGCCGCCCATCCGTCGTGTCTAATATAAGAAACCTGGCCCAAACATGAATGAAAGCCTGAAGTTAATTACTTCAGGCTTTTAAATAGAAGATGGCGAGTTGCGTACGATCACGCAGCTCTAATTTATCGAGTATCTGACTGATTAAATTACGCACCGTCCCCTCACTTAGGTACATAAGACCCGCAATTTCCTTATTGTTTTTTCCTGCAGCCACCAAAGCCACTACATTCCGCTCATGTTCGCTCAATCGTTCATGCATCAAACGATGTGCCTCGGAATCACCCGACGCACCTGAAGCCTTTAGCGTCAAGACGGAAGGCAGTTTGGACATCACCTCCGATCCGAAGACCGTTTGCCCTCCTAAGACGCTGCGCAAAGCGGGAATCAAGGCCCGGTAGTCTTGTTTCAGAAGGTAGCCCTTTACCCCTATCTCCAAAGAGCGCCTAATGTATTCGTCATCCATAAAAGTGGTGAGCATCACAATTTTGGCTTCCGGTATGCATCTCAAGATTCTTTCAGCCGCATCCAGACCGGAAAGACCTTCCATTTGAATATCGAGTAAAATCAAATCCGGTTTTTTCAGCAGTGCCTCCGAGGCGGCTGCCTCCGCATTATGACAAACCGCAACGACCTCAAAATCCTTATCCCCTTCGATGATGATTTTCAGAGAGGCCGCAGCCAAAACATCGTCATCTGCCATCAAAATGCTCCAAGCCATCGCTTTTACACATCCTCCTTATTTTTTTGGTAAAGTCAAAAACACCGCAAATTCCTCATCGGATTTGACATGAAAACGTCCGCCTAAAGCTTCACTGCGAAGACGCATATTTTCCAGGCCCATGCCCGCCTGTGCAAGCTTAGGCTTCAGGTCGTTAAAAGGCCTGCAGCGGTTCCCTTCATTGCGTACCGAAAACTGATAAAAGCCTCCTCTCACTCTCTCTGGCCTATTTCGTCAGCTGTTTCGCAAATACGGACAGCAGCATCCAGGTGGCCGGCAATGTCATTTCTCTTGGGCTGTCCTTCTTGGGTGGCGCTTTTATTCCACTCAGTTACATGGGCGAGGGGGTTAAGAAAGTCGCTTTCTTTACACCGACTTTCTGGTACACAAAAACATTGGAGCGTTTAGCGGAAACCACTCACTTTAACCGGGAGTCTATGAGGCCTTTCTTTGAAAACATGGCGGTTTTAATCGCGTTTTCTCTAGCCTTTCTTCTGGCTTCTTTCGGAATCAACCGTTTTAAAGGCAGACAAAAACACAAGCAACTGGCTTAACGTTGTTGAGGGGCCAATCGGCGATTCAGGGGCAAATATTTGAGAACGGGTAAAATACCTAAAAGGATGACTAAATGGGCACCTTGTACCAAGGGCAGCATGGTCATACGTGTTGCAAGGACAAGTAGGTACGGGTTGCCCTGCATCTGTGAAAGCCAAAGTGTTTGAAGAAGGACGGAGCAGATGAGCGTCACCGCGAACCAGGATACAACAACCGTTTTGACCTCCAGCTTACGTCGGAAGAGCAGGAGCACTAAGCCGGGCAGTAAACCGGTCAACATAGAGGTCAGGGTAAAGCCCGGGTGGAAGGTTCCCATAGGGTTAATCAGAACACCGATAAGATCGGCTGCCAAGCCGGAAAGTCCACCTGCAAGGGGGCCAAGAAGGAGCCCTGACAAAACAAGGGGAACAGAACCCAATCCAATACGAATGGACTGTCCTCCCAGAGCCATAAAGGAGGCAAAACGCGTCAACACAATGGAAAGTGCCGTCAAAATGGATGCAGCGGTCAAAACATAAACCGAGAGTTTGAATGGCTTGGGAGAAATTGTAGTGTTTTTATCAGACATAAAAAATCCTTCCATGCTTGCTCTTGCTTCACATAGAGGGATTCTATGTGACAGCGGGAGGGGTATGCCACCGCAAGGAGATTTCCTTTTCGTTCGGTGCCCATCCCTTGGCACCAACACTTTACGCGACAGACCCGCTCTGTCAATCTATTGATTTATCCCTGTTATCATACGCTATGCATAGAACCCAATCAAGGCTTTTTCATCAATCGTGCTATAATATCCTAGTCCTTGTCTGTTGGGAAGCGGAGAAGGCATGGAGGAAGAAATGGAAAAGAAGAATGCACTTTGGAAGAAAGGCCTAGCCGGCCTGACTTCGATTAGTTTTGTGCTGGGACTTTTCAGTTGCCAAACTGCTCTTCAGTCGAGCAGCTATACGCCGACATCTGAGAGTGTCAGTGAGTCTGCAAGCATCACGATTACGGACAGTGTTGAGTTCGGCTACGACTTAAAGCAAATATTTTTGGAAACCTATAAAACCCTTTTGGGGGAATCGTATACTTTAAGTCGCTTCGATTATGATCCTTCAGATCTGCTTGATCCGGGAAGCATGCCGCTCAAATTCGCCGCAAGTACCGATAATTATCGCATTGAGGCGGAAGCGGATATCCTGCGTAAAAACAAGGTCTTCAGTCTACAGTTCAATCAAGTCGACTTGCGTTTTAAGAATAACTCGCCTGCTAATAAGCTGCTTTCGTTCAGCCAGGTTCCGGGCGCTATGAATATTTATAGTAAAGAAACGCTGCTCTGGACTAACAAAGCAAGCGACTTGAGGTTTCAAATCAATTTTACTTCAGAGCTCAAAGTACTCGATTCGTTGAACGCCGTTTTGGTTCCTGTCGGAATCAGAGCTGAAAACAGTGCTTTCACTTTGAAGGGCCCGGCGGTGGCCGAGCTCAGCTTGGGGGTTTCTGAAGCCTCTCTTTCTAAGGCCTATCCTTTGCCAATCGAAAACCAAAACCCTTCCTCTGCCGTCAATTGCTTGGAGGCGGAGTGGGTTAAAGGTCGTATGGAAATGATGGATACCGAACTTGAAGAAAAGGGGAATCAAGCCCTGGACCCTGCCCTCTCTATCAACTTAATCGGAACGACTTGGGGCGTAGAAGAAGGATTTGCCTGTGAGGTGATGGGGGTCAGCCACTTCAGTGATGTGCGTGATTATGAATTGAAAAATATTCGTTATTATGAAAACGGTGAACGTGTCTCTTTTGATGGAGAAGCAAGTCTCCATAACCTTTTGGCCACCTATGAAGATGCAAGTAAAGGAGCTGCCGCCTTGCTGTCTTTCAGTGGGGAAGCTTATCGTGATGACATCGAACAAAGCAGTTTCGTTGTGACGAATATGGAAAAACCTTTTCTGAGAGAGATTAGTTATGAGTTGGGCGGCGATTACAGTCCGGCGAAAGAAAACTTGACAGAGTCTGCGGTTTTACTCCCAGGTCTGGATGCGGCACAGTATTTTCATGTTTATGATGAGCAGTTTTTTATCAAGCCGCAAGCAGACGGTAAAGGACATTTCCCCTTTAAGTTCAGCTACAAAACTTTGGCTTACGACGGTCCCGGTAAGGGTGAACATCAGCTCTACGGAACTATTGAAATAGACTACAAAAAAGGGACTTTTATTCTACGTACGGAGGCTTGGGAAAGCGAAAATGATTTGTCTGTACCTGTCTGGTCCGGCGAGCTTCGTTACAAAGTACAGCTGGCTCAGGGCATAATTTATCCCATGATCACGCATTTAGATGGCCAAGAATTGGCCACACCTTTCCGCTTGGAACCGATACTTAATCAGAAGACAGGCTAAACACAAAGAAAGCCTGTCTTTTACCGTATGCCTTTCAACCTACTTAAGAAACAGCTTTTCGCTTCGTTTTCAAAATCAATCAGGACTGCTATTCTGACAAATGAGAAGATGTGAAACCTTGCAAGCTTATTTTACGGTATATAGGGTGAGAGGAGATCGTCTGCCAATGAGAAGAAGCTTAACGGACACGGAACTGATTCAGCGATTTTTTGACCGTGATGAAGATGTGCTGGCTGACGTCAAGGCCCATTATGGTGCCTACCTCTTTACTGTAGCTAATAATATTTTGCAAAATATCGAAGAAAGCGAAGAATGTGTGAATGACACCTATCTAAGCGCCTGGCAAAAGATTCCGCCCCACCGGCCGTTGACGCTACTCACTTTTCTAACCAAAATCACGCGTGGCCACGCCATCGACCGCTGGCGATATCGTAAGAGTTTAAAGCAGGGAGGCGGGCACTACACTTTACCCTTAGAGGAACTGGCGGACGTAATTGCAGGAAGTGAGGATCTGGCAACATCAGTCGAAGTCAGTGAACTGGCGGCAAGCCTATCCAAGTTTTTGGCTGCTGAGAACAGCTTAGTCCGTCGGGTCTTTATTTGCCGTTATTTTTATTGTGACAGCATAGCTGAGATCGCCCGAATGCTTGGACGCAGCGAGGGTAGCATTAAGGCCATGCTCCACCGAAGCAGAGCACGGTTGAGAAAGGCGCTCGTGAAAGAAGGTTGGTTTTATGAAGCTTGAAATATTACAGGACGCCATGGGGCAGTTGGAAGACGGCCTAGTTGCCGAGGCCGGAAAGTTGAGAGGAACCAGAAAACTCCCACTTTGGCAGCGCTTCGGAGCAGTGGCTGCCGTGCTGGCGCTTGTTCTGACCGCTTATTTTCTTGTGCATATAAAACGAGCCGGAAATTCTTCCGTGTCGGGGGTTGCCGCCTTGGTTACACCTGAATACCCGCTCATGCAGAAGTATCCTTCAGAAGAATTGCTGCACGGCTCCAAAAGTGATCAAGAGGCTTTCGACAAAGCATTTGATGCCTGGGATGAAGAGTATCGAAGGCTGAGTCAGCAACCCCGGGACTACCGAGACGGGGTACTGTCTATGACACAAGAGGCCAACCGTTTGCTTCTTGCGGCGGACGACGAAAACCGCCTCTATTCGCCTCTCAATGTTTACTTGGCGTTAAGTCTGCTCGCTGAAAGCAGTAGCGGAGAGACGCAAGCTGAGATTTTTCGTGTTTTGAAGGTCGACTCACTGGAAGAACTGCGTGACAGAGCCAAATCCCTCTGGTCAGCCCACTACAGGGATGATGGCCATACGACCAGTCTCCTGGCCAACTCAATCTGGCTGGATGAGTCGCTTTCCATTAAAAAGGAGAGCATGGAGAATCTGAAAAATTATTACATGGCGGCGGCTTTCCAAGGAGACATGGCAAGCGAAGCTATGACAGAGCAATTACATAAGTGGCTTAACGAACAGACAGATCGTCTCTTGGAACATGAAGTGAATAGAGCGGGTTTTGAGCAAGACACGCGGATGGCTCTGGCCTCTATCCTCCTCTTTCGAGCTAAGTGGAGAGACGAAGTTAATGAGGCTAATACAAGCCAAGCAAATTTCTACTCACCCGATGGTCCGATAGAAACGGATTTCATGTCAGAGTCCGGAACCAACACCTTCTACTGGGGTGAGCATTTCACTGCCGTAGCCTGGTCATTGTTACCGTCTTGAACGGTGACCGTATATCCTTTATCTTCGAGCATTTTCTGTAAAGCTTCGCGATAAACGGTCATAAAGTTGTCATCGAATTTGTAGATGCAAATACCGACGGTTTTTCCTTCGCCGGTGGCTGCCTCGGCGGCTTGCGTCTCTGCTGCTTCTGTAGCGGCTTCGGTAGCTACCGCTTCGCTTCCTGCAGCTTCAGTAGCCGCCGCTGTGGTTGCACCACCACCGCAGGCTACGAGGCCGAAGACCATAGCAGCAGATAAAAGAGCGACAATAATTTTTTTGATTTAGTTTCTCCTCAATCTAAAGTGTTTTATGTTACTTCTACTTAATTAAGACAGTTGACAGAAGTCACAAGAGAAGTAACGGCTTATGGAATTCTTTGCACATTTTAGCCTAAGAAAAAACCGAATGGAATCAAATATTGTTTTCTGCTTCTTTGATATTCTCCAGCAGCTTATAAAGAAAAGCCCATCGCGTGTTAAGCAACAGGTCCTCTTTTTCGATTAGATTAAAATGCTAACGAGTCTACTTTTTTTCTACCCTCAAATCCGCAATGCTCTTAGAACCCAGTGTTTCTTCAAGAGCCTTCTGGCAAGTCTCATAAACCTCATGTACTGCACAGGTGCTCGCGGCAAATCGGTTACAATATTCATCGTCTTCCAAGCAACGATTGATTCGGATTGTACCCTCCATAATCATTAATATATCAAGTAAGGAAATGTCTTTCGGATCTTTAGCCAAGCGATATCCGCCTTTCGGTCCGAAAGTCGCATGAACAAAACCGTGATCTCGTAATTTTTTAACGATATTAGGGACATAGTTGCCGGGAATGCACATTTCGTCAGCAATTTCTGCCGAGGTGGTGATGCGATCGGTTTCCGCAAGATAAAGTACGATACGAATTGCATAGTCGGTTGTGATATTGAGTTGCATGGTTTCCTCCTTTTCTTTGGGCATGGAAAAGTGCTACTTTCAGATCTTCTGAGAAAAACACACGATTATCTTAACTATAATTCTATATATATTTTACTCCATTTTGTGTGTTTTAGGCATTACTAAATATTTTATTATAGAGATTATAAAGTTTTGTATTTCTTTGCAAGGATTGCTCCCGATGAATCGTATTAATAGTGAAACGGATGAGTTAAGATAGTAAAACATATCCGTTGAGAATTGGAGTCCTTTGAATGCGCTCAGAAGCAGAGCTTAATCTAGCCATTGAAAAGTACGCTGACATGGTTCGTCGCGTTACTTTCATGTACCTGAAAAACACTGCTGATACAGAAGATATCTTCCAAAACGTTTTTCTTAAGTACTACCTCTACGAAGGTGATTTTGCCAATGAGGAAAATGAGAAGGCTTGGTTGATTCGCGTCAGTATCAATGCGGCCAAAGACTTTTTGAAAAGCTTTTCCAGGCGTGTCAGTTCATTGGATGAGCTGATTGAACAAGGTTTACAGCCTGAATCGGAGCAAGAACTTGAAACAGAAGACCATGCCATGCTTAAAGCCGTGCTTCAGCTTCCTAAAAAATATAAGGAGGTCATCTACCTGTTCTACTACGAGGACTATAGTGCAGTAGAAATTGCGGAAATAATGGAAAAGCCCGTCAATACGATTTACTCCCTGCTAAGCCGGGCGAGGGAAAAACTGAAAAACAGTTTGGGGGACTATACCTATGGATAGGAAAAAGTTAAAAGAAACCGATATGCTTTTTGAT
>CAYFRY010000013.1:3595-6964 GCA_964345665.1 uncultured Oscillospiraceae bacterium | reverse complement strand
GTCTGAAAAAGCATCTGGAAACCATACAAGCAGATGTAGAGCTGAAAACCAAAACGAAGGCTTTTATTACTGCGCATATTGAGGCCGATAAAACAAAGCCGCGGAAAACGGCAGGTTTGTTTTTTGTCAAATCCGGGCCCGGATTCAGCTTTCAGCGCGCCGCTCTTGCCTTTTCTCTGGTCTTGGTTCTTATCTTTTCAGGTGTTTTTTACAGTCGCGAACTCACGCAAGTAGCCGCTATCAGCGTAGATATCAATCCGTCTATTGAACTGGGTCTCAATACCAATGACAAGGTAATTGATCTTAAAAGCTTTAATGAGGACGGTGCTTCACTTTTGGAAAGACTACAGCTTAAAAACCTGAGTTTGAATGAGGCCATGGAAAAAATATTTCTCTACGAAGCAAGTGAGCTCGGGCAAGGTGTGGAAATGTCCGTTACCGTAGCTGCAGACGGTAAAGATGCAGAACGCCTATTGGGTGAAGTACAACAAATGCGTCTACGATATGGAAAAACAAGCGGCGGGCAGCCGGAATTCAGCGCTTCTCTGGCTTCTTATGCAGATTTGGACGAGGCGCACCAAAACGGATTATCAATCGGAAAATACAAAGTATTTAGAGAAATGAAAGCGTGCGGTCTTGATCTAAGTAGCCATGAAGTTCAGGATTTGAGTCTTTCCGAAATGCACGAACTGATCGGAGCTCAGAAACGCAGGCAAGAAAAGGACGGAGCAGGTAATCATTCTGCTCCGAACTCAGAATCAAGCCACGCTATGGAGTCCGGAAGCACTTGGGGTGACGATCGTGGTTACAGCGATGGGACGGGTAAACAGGCGGGCAAACACTAAGAACAAATCGAGGGGGAATAAATAAAAATCTTCGTGTAATATCCCTTGCAAATTCACATATTCGTTTGAGAGCATCTTCAAGATAAAAAGTACTGGGGCGAGCAGCAATAAGCTCATTCCAAACCCAAACCATCTCCTGCTTGCTTTACCCGCTCGCTTCTCATACCGTACTTTAATGTATGATTATTTTTCTTAAGATTCAACAAAATATTTTTTTAGAGATAAAAACAAAAGGATTATTCCGGTACCAATCAGAATGTGCCCTATCCCCGCTATGCCTGAAATTGCAGCATTCATACCCCGAGAAAGCGAAAGTCCCAGAACCTCCGGAATACCACGAACCACCATCATAATAGCCGTCAAAGGAAGTCCGACGTTGTAAAGGCACATAAAGATTCGAAACAGTTTTTGACTTTTTAAGTCCTCGTTTTTAGCAAAAAGAGCGACCAACAAGAACATCAGCATGCCGAGCAAGAATAAGTGTGCGTGCACTTTGCCTAGCATAGTTGCCCCGGAAAAGTCATTCCATTTCGTAAACTCTCGATAGAAAACTCCACCCACCATAGCTGCAACGGCATACGCCAAAGAATAGTTCAGATATTTTTTCATTTATTTTTCTCCCTTCATTGCTTTGTACCCAATCAGAACAGTCCAGACATACGCACAGGTTTTAGGAATCATGAAAACACCGATAACGGGAATAGTATCTGCAAACAGAACCACCGGTATGTAAAAAGCGAAACTTAAAACAATCGTAAGCCAAAGGTATTTGAAAGGCCGGTCGTTTGTCTGTTTTGCACTTTGGAAAAAGATCACTATGACCAATAGGCCCAGTAAGGCGAAAGGAATATTTCGATAGATACCCCATGACAGGGGTGGCATTGGGCTAAGCCACTCATTTTGAGGCATAAGAGAAAGAACGATGCGAGATAGCGCAAGCAGCCAAACGACTGCCGTAAACTTTGTTCTGCCTGTCGCTCTATAACGCTCACGCCATACGTAAAAGAGTAGTACATAAAACAGTGTCATCGTGACAGAAGTAATAAGCTTGCCTATCCCTAAGGCAGAAGTATAATCTGCAAGGCCTGTCGTACAGAGCGCTACAGATCTGGGTACCAAATGGAAAGCATCCCCGAATCCCAGAGTGACGGCCATAATGCCAAACAATAAATACTGGCGTCGTCCTTTGCTACCTTTTATCATTTGTAGGCCTAGGAAAATCACTGTAGATAAATAAAGAATGTCAAAAACCGTTTCGAGTAGAGCTTGCATAATTAATGTCTCCTAATTGATATAAATTTTGTCTTTGGCTTATCTTTGAACTTTGTTCAATTTAGTGTTTAGATATTCCCGCCACTCGGACGGGATGGTTTCTGCTTACTTTACTTCATAGATTATGCGACGAATGATTTCCAGCAGCAGCATACAATCGTTCTCTTTTTGGATGAGCAAATTAATCATGTTGGACAACACAAAATCAACAAAAGCAAGCTCAGAAAAGCGGCTTGTAAAAGTGTTAGCTCTGACGCATGCATCTGATTTTAAGGAACAAAGCATCTTCTCTTTGATTTGGACGAGATAACGTTCCATCGTTTGCTTTCCTTTACTTTGTCCTTTAGTGGAAAAGCTGATGGAGTGAATGGTAAAAAAGTTGGGATATTTTTGCGTTCCCCGCTGAATATGGCTGAAACACTCTTCTATATATTCAGTAAAGGACAATGCACTTTCATGATTCTCTTTCCAAGAAAAAATGTCGTCCCAAACGCTGGCGATAGTTTCAATCAATAAATCATTTTTGGAAGGGAAATAATAATAAATAGAGCCCAAGGCAACACCACAAGCCTGTGCCACAGCACGCATGTTCAAAGAAGAAAGTCCCTTTTCAGAAACCAATTGTCTACAGGTTTTCAGGATTGCTTCTTTTGAGGTAACGGCTGTATTCATTACAGCTCTCCTTCCGTTTGATTTTGAACATTGTTCAATTTGATTTTATTCCTTGGGAATAACCGTGTCAAGAGATTTTTCTGATTGGATTTCTCGATTTTCTCCCTTTCCCGCATCCTTGGAGTCCCTGCCAAGAACACGAAGCTTTTCTCTTGTCTGATAGGAAATCTCAGACAAGAACTCAAGGATATTTTGTCCATTTTTGGAATAAACTCTGCCACTCATTAATAATCTTTAGCATTTCCCTCGTATCATTGATTCATTTTAATATTATTAGGTTTCTCCACTCCTACAGATGAGCTTTTTAGCCAAGATGGACCGATTTTTCGACTGTACGACCTACCCCTCAAAGAAAGAACTCGTCCCACAAGTTTTCAACCCGTCTCGTCAATCCCTGGACTCATACCGTCGAAAATTTTAGCCAAGATGGATACTTTTTACGTCGGTATGGAAGGAGCAAAAGCCGACCCTAAAACCTCCACTCCTACAGATGAACTTTTCTACCGCACCCCCAAGATGGACCGATTTTTCGACTGTACAAAAGGTACCGAGGACAACCATCATAAGCACAGAATGCACT
>CAYFRY010000013.1:0-3540 GCA_964345665.1 uncultured Oscillospiraceae bacterium | reverse complement strand
GCCGATTCACAGTAAGCCAAGAGACCGTCTTTATAAACTCACACTCGGATTTTCAAAACCGGGATTTCCTCGCTTGGTCTTACATCCCGCGTTTTACTCGCCGGCTTGCTCCACCTCCGCAGCCTCAGTCGAAGCTGCCCTGGTCGAAGCGGCCGCAGCAAAATCAGTAACCGCTTTAGTACTTGTTTTAATTGCCGCCAAGGTGCCCGCTCCGCCAACACAGCCTCCCGGACAAGCCATCCCTTCAATAAGATGGCCATTTAATCTACCGGCCTTGGCAAGCTGAAGCATTTTTTTACAATCACGCAGCGTATCGGCATTGATTGTCGGAACATCACCCAGCTCCGGCTTCATCTCACGAATACTGGCTGCAATCGCCTTCGGTTCACCGGAAGCGACAGCATAACCGCGACCGTCCTTCGGGGCCAAGGGCGACTCGAACTCGTCTGACATTTCATTTAGTTCTATCTTTTTGGCCACAAACATGCCCATCAATTCTTCATACGTCAAGACAAAATCAATATACGGCTTAACATCTTCTTCCAAGGCCTCCACCTTTTTAGCAACACAGGGGCCAATAAAAACGACCACAGCATCGGGATAACGTTGCTTGATAATCTCAGCTGTCGCTACCATGGGTGTAGAAGCAGAAGAAATATAATCAGCCATTTCGGCAGGCAAAGACCTTCTTGCCATGGCCTCCCAGCTCGGGCAACAACTGGTGCCCATGAACGGCTGCTTTTCGGGTACGCAATCAATAAAATGCTGCGCTTCATGACAAGACGAGATATCCGCACCAATAGCGACTTCTACCACATCCGTAAAGCCAAGCGCTTTGATACCGTTCATGATGCGGTTAGGCGTTGCCAAAGCACCGAACTGACCGGCAAAAGCAGGTGCAACAGCAGCAATCAAGCGTTTCCCCGCACGAATGGCATTAATCACTTGGAAAATTTCCGACTTGTCCGCAATAGCACCAAAAGGACAGCTCGGCATACAAAGCCCGCAAGAAACACATTTGTCAGAATCTATCACCGCTCGGCCCAAAGCATCGCTTCCGATGGCATCTACACCACAAGCTTCAGCGCACGGACGATCAAAATACAAAATCGCACCATAGGGGCAGGCCTCTCTACAGCGTCCGCAACGAATACAAGCCTCTTCATCAATGATGGCTCCTTTGGGGCCAATCGTAATACAACGTTTAGGACAGACCAAGGTACAAGGATGCGCAATGCAGCGACGACAAGTGGTACTGACACGATAAGTCCGTGGCGGACAGGCCTGACAAGCGAAGCTGATTACATTGACGACCGGCATCGTTTCAACACAGGTATCCTTATCTACTTCTTCAAAACCATCCGCGTAATCCACATAAATGCCGACAGGGCGTACAGGTAAGCCTAAGGCCAAACGGACACGATCACGTGCGACCTCACGTTCAATAAAAACACTGTCACGATATTGAGCAGTTTCACCCGGACTAATACGAAACGGAATACGATAGTACTCTAATTTATCTGTACTTTCTATATCACGAGTATAGGCAAATCGAGCCACTTCCGTAAAAATCTCACGGCGTATTTTAGTTACGGGCGTAAAGGTTCCCCGCATTTTCTCTTGCATAATGGACTCCTCCAATATTCGTCATAACAAGCACTTCGCTCTTAAGCATAGATGATAAAACCAACTTACCGAGTAAAGCTTCAGCCGGTTTATTCAGCGGACATTTTGGCTTCCTTATCGTTAATAATGGCATCCATAATGATGGAGGCATTGGCATGTGGATACAACTCCCCGTTAACAAAAACAACAGGGGCCAAACTCGGGTCAACCTCGGTCACATCCGGCCTGGAAACATTAATCAATTCAATATCGTATTTCAGCTCATCGTTTTCGTCCAGCATGCCTTGCAACTCGACTACATATTGTGCGATTTCCATAGAGCCCATCATGGAACAACGTGTGCAGGCACAGACCTCAATTCTTGTTCTAGCCATATAGACCTCCTGTATTTGTATTACTCTTATTATAAACGAAAAACCTAGTCAAGACGTCTAAGAACATCCGCTTCAAAAGCGTCTATCACCGTTCGATCAGGAGATCTGAATAAATAATACTGATTTCCCATCTGCGGAACGGACATTTCGGGATTGCGCCCCTGCTGTACAATGCCATAACCATAACGTTCCAAAATCGTCTCATGAGAAGGGCTATAGTTAAATTTATCGCGTCGCCCGGCATAAGAGCAAAAGTACGGTGCCACTGCCGGGACGTCCCCAATACGCCCGTGTGCGACCATCTCGGCATACATGCGGTACACGCTGCTATCATTCGCATAGTTGTACATATCCGGCGTATTGCCACCTGCAGGACGCATGTTGACCTCCAAGGCCACGAAGTCACCCACTTCTCCGAGACCCTTTTTAGCCTCGGTCAATCGGAAAAACTCCAAATGAACAAAGCGGTTTTTCACAGCAAAAGCACACACCGTTTCTTCACCTATCTTACGCAAAGCCTCCGGTATTTCGCGGATGACGCGGTAACATAAATCCTTTTCTTCCACCACGATATCCAAAATCGAAGGCGGCCACTCAATAGCCGAAACGAAGAGCAATTCTCCTTTGGGACCGACAATGCCGTCAAAAGAAACAATGTCACCCGTAATAAATTCTTCGAGCACGTAAGAGACATCCGGTTTTTCAACTAAGAAACGCTTCCACTCTTCCTCATTTTTTATCTTGTAGCTGTATGTCGCTCCGACACCGATCTCAGGCTTGGCAATGAGAGGAAAACCCACTTTTTCCACAAAGGTCTTCGTCTTGGCTAATTCGTCAAAGAGGCACTGCTGAGCAGTGGGAATACCTGCATCCAAATAAATTTGAGTCATAGCGGCTTTACTCTTAATCCGATAAATTTCTTCGGCTTGGGCACCACTTCGAATGTTAAAATCCGTACGTAACTTAGCGTCTTGCTCCAACCAATACTCGTTATTAGACTCCAGCCAATCTACTTTTCCGTATTTAAACGAAAAATACGCGACCGCCCTAAAAACCTGATTATAGTCCTCAAGGGAGTCTACTTTGTAATACTCCGTTAGGGTGTTTTTGAGCTTTTCACTCAGCTCGCTATAGGGGGCATCACCCACGCCAAGCACCGTTAAACCCTGTTCCTTCAGTGCCGAACAGTACTGCTCATGTACGTCAGGGAAATGTGGCGAAATATAAACAAAATTCATCGTGTCCTCCTTTTTAGGCCTATCACCAAGGTAATATTTTCTCCATATGATAGGGCAGCATTTTCCGCCACCAAGGCCAATCATGAGCCACGTCAAAGCCCCAAAAATCAAACCAGGCACCCGCGTTTTTAGAAGCCAAGATCTGATCACAAGCACGTACACCCGGCAAAAGATCTTCCTCCCAAGCCCCTTGTCCCATGACGACATGCAAATGCGAGTCTCGATACAAATCCAGATAATGATGATCCGGGGGCATCCCTGCCAAAAAATCGACCGGTGAGCTGAAATAGAGAATCTCATCC
>CAYFRY010000012.1:11314-15658 GCA_964345665.1 uncultured Oscillospiraceae bacterium | reverse complement strand
AAAATTTTCGACGGTACGAGTCCAGGACATGACGACAGAGCTTGAAAACTTGCAGGACGAGTTCTCCATTGGAGGAGCAGGTCATACCGTCGTAAAAACGATCCAATTTTTCTGCCACATCCCCAAAAGCTATGATTCCAGAATCTGAAGTTGTACGATAGAGAGCCATTTACCCTCGCGGCCTTTGCGCAAACGGCAACGCGCGGAAACCGGCCCGTGCTCAGGACAGGAAAATAATGCGCGATAGGTCTTGCCTGACAAAGTCCAAGTCTCTTCCGCTGGCGTCATCAGCTCAGCTGCACAATGCGGACAGACGAAAGTTTGTGTCGCCATATGTCGCTCCGCTTCGGTGATGCTCGATGAAATCGGAAGATAAACGGACGAGCGCAAAGTCATATCGGGATTATAAGAAAAACGGCGTACAAATTCTTCTACACTCATACCGTCCTCTTCTGCAAACTCCAACAGACGGGTCAAAACCTGAGCCGTATAGCGTGCATCCGAAATCGCCTTATGGAAAGGTTCATTTTTCGGTAGCTTCAATAAGTCCAAGGCATACTCCACATTGCGTTGCGCCTCACCCGGCTCGATGAGTTCCGTGAAAGCACGCTGCACATCCAAGACCCTTACTCCCAGATCAGGAGAAAAACCGTGAAACTCAAGGTTACGCTTCAAGGGCTCCGTATCGGAATCACTCCAACTGCACAGACAGTAGTCCTCGCCACAGAAACGCCAAAACCCTGAAATAGCCTGATTAAACAAATAGCCCGTATTCAACGAAAGTTGTGTCATGTTGGTCACCTTCTCAACATGACGATTGAGTTTACGATAAAGCACCGGTTTAATGCGCACATTGAAATGACCCAAATCGTCGCCCTGAGCATTTCGTTTCACGGCACCGATTTCGATGATTTCATAGGGCATACGCTCCTTTTTATCCGCATCGATTTTGTCCCATGGATTAGCCATATTCCATTCGAGATCAAAGACAACAAAGTTCATATCCACTCCAAGTTCAGATGGCAAAAGGGTGCCGACATCTTCGCGATGCAGCACCCTTTTCGTATTACTTATAAACACTTAACGTCATTTCAGCCCGCACGGCAATCAGCCTTCAAGCGCAGCGGCCTCAAGAATTTCCGCATTCTCCGGAACCCTGGGCACTGCGGTAATATTGCGGTATTTTTGTAAGCCTGTACCGGCAGGAATTAAGGTTCCGATGATGACATTTTCCTTCAGGCCGACCAAGGGATCGACTTTTCCTTTAACTGCGGCATCAGTCAGGACACGAGTCGTTTCCTGGAAGGACGCGGCGGAGAGGAAGGAGTCGGTTGCCAAAGAAGCTTTCGTGATACCGAGTAAAATAGGTTTACCCGTAGCAGGAGTAAGGCCCTGGGCCTCTGCCTCCGCATTGGCATCACGGAAAGTAAAGACATCCACATTCGTACCGGTCATCAGCTCGGTATCACCGGAGTCATCGACGCGAACCTTACGCAACATCTGACGGGTGATGATTTCAACATGTTTATCATTGATGTCAACACCGTTGTTGTTATAGACCTTGATTACCTCGGAGATGATGTATTTCTGGACACCTGCAGGGCCTTTAATCTTCATCAGGTCTTGCGGGAAGACAGAACCTTCCGTAATAAGATCACCGGCTTCAATAACGTCACCGTCTTTGACAAGAACGCCTGCACCATAAGGGACATCATAACTGACCGCTTCAGCGTTTTCGTTTGTAACATGAATGCGACGTTTACCCTTGACTTCTTCACTGCTGACCACACCGGCCATTTCAGACATAATCGCTTGACTCTTCGGTTTACGCGCTTCGAAAAGTTCTTCAACACGAGGAAGACCCTGCGTAATATCAGAGGACGAAGCAATACCGCCGGTATGGAAGGTACGCATCGTCAACTGAGTACCGGGTTCACCGATAGACTGTGCCGCCATAATACCGACGGCTTCTCCCACGACGACCGGTTCACCGGTCGCCAGGTTCATGCCGTAGCAACGAGCACAAATACCGTGTTTGGCCTTACAGTTATGAACCGTGCGTATGGCTACTTTTTCAATGCCGGCCGCTTCTATGACATCACACATCTTATCCGTCAGCATCACTCCGGACGTCACGAGGACAGAACCGTCTTCGGGATGGACAACATCCCGTGCCGTAAAGCGTCCGAGAATACGCTCTTTTAAGCTCTTCAGAACGTGTTTGCTGCCTGCGGAAGAGCCGACCATAAGAGCCGTCATTTCTGTAGACTCCTCTGTACCGCAATCTTCTTCACGGATAATGACATCTTGAGCAACGTCAACCAAACGACGGGTCAAGTAACCTGATTCCGCTGTTTTCAAAGCCGTATCTGACAAGGACTTACGGGCACCGTGCGAAGAAATAAAGAACTCCAAGACATTCATACCCTCACGGAGGTTGGACTTAATAGGAATCTCAATGGTCGCACCGGAGGTATCCGCCATGTTACCGCGCATACCGGCAAGCTGCTTAATCTGGTTCATAGAACCACGGGCACCGGAGTCTGACATCATGTAGACCGGGTTATCGGTAGGAAGGCTGTCCTTCAACGCATCGGTAATACGGTCTGTGGTCTCACGCCATACTTTAATGGTCGCTTGTTTACGACCCTCTTCGTTGGTTAAACCGCGTTGATACATGGCCGCAATCGCTTCCACCTTCGCCTCGGCTTCATCCAGATATTTCTTTTTCACATCCGGCACAATCATGTCAAAAATACCGATGGAAATTCCGCCCTTGGTAGAGAAACGATAACCGGTTTCTTTTATACGATCCAAGATGGCCGCCGTTTTCGGAAGCCCGTTAGCCGCGATACAGCGCTCAATAATCTTACCGAGCTTTTTCTTATCAACGTGGAAATCACATTCCAACTTCAGTGCATTCTCGATACTGTCCCGTTCTACAAAGCCGATGTTTTGAGGAATAACTTCATTAAAGAGCAAACGGCCCAGCGTCGTGTCGATAACGCCGCTCACCTCTTTGCCTTCAAACTCCGCGACAACACGTACTTTGATAGGGGCTTGCAAGGTAATCCAATTTTGTTGGTAAGCCATCACCGCTTCATCCGTGGAGGAGAAAATTTTACCCGCGCCCTTGTCTTCCGGACGAAGCTGCGTCAGATAGTAAATACCCAAAACCATGTCCTGCGTGGGAACGGTAACCGGTTTACCGTCCTGGGGCTTCAAGAGGTTGTTGGCAGAAAGCATCAGGAAGCGAGCTTCCGCCTGTGCTTCAGCCGACAAGGGGACGTGAACGGCCATTTGGTCGCCGTCGAAGTCCGCATTATAGGCGGTACAGACCAACGGATGAAGCTTAATCGCACGGCCTTCAACCAGAACAGGTTCAAAGGCTTGAATGCCCAAACGGTGAAGCGTTGGAGCGCGGTTAAGAAGCACGGGGTGATCCTTGATAACTTCTTCCAGAATGTCCCAAACCACGTCATCGCCACGCTCTACGGCACGTTTCGCAATTTTAATATTTTGGGCAAATCCGTCCTGAACCAAACGTTTCATCACAAAGGGCTTAAAAAGCTCAACGGCCATTTCCTTAGGCAGACCGCACTGGTACATCTTGAGTTCAGGACCGACGACGATAACGGAACGACCGGAGTAGTCAACACGCTTACCGAGAAGGTTCTGACGGAAACGCCCTTGTTTACCTTTAAGCAGATCGGACAAAGACTTCAGAGCACGGTTACCGGCACCCGTAACAGGGCGGCCGCGACGACCGTTGTCAATTAAAGCATCCACCGCTTCTTGCAGCATGCGTTGTTCGTTACGAACAATAATTTGAGGCGCGCCCAAATCCAAAAGCTTATTCAAACGGTTATTACGGTTAATGACACGACGATACAAATCATTCAAGTCAGAAGTGGCAAAGCGACCGCCGTCCAGTTGAACCATGGGGCGAAGATCCGGCGGCAGCACCGGAAGCACATCCAAAATCATCCATTCCGGTTTGTTACCGGATTTCTTAAAGGACTCCACAACTTCCAGACGCTTAATCAGGCGCACCCGCTTTTGACCGCTTGCATTGGCCAAGTCTTCACGCAATTCCTGAGCCAAAGCTTCAGGATCTATCGCTTGCAGCAGTTCCTTAACCGCCTCCGCTCCCATCTGGGCACGGAAAGCCGTTCTACCGTATTGTTTCTGGGCATCACGGTATTCACGCTCGGTCAGCAGACCCTTGTATTCCAAAGCGGTATCACCCGCCTCAAGCACTACATAGTTGGCAAAATACAAAATCTTTTCCAAACTTTTAGGTGACATATCCAAAATAAGCCCCATACGGCTGGAAATCCCTCT
>CAYFRY010000012.1:9326-11304 GCA_964345665.1 uncultured Oscillospiraceae bacterium | reverse complement strand
GGGGTCGCCAGTTTAATGTGACCCATGCGCTCACGACGCACTCTGGCGCGCGTAACCTCAACACCGCACTTGTCACAAACAATGCCTTTATAACGTACTTTCTTGTACTTACCGCAGTAACATTCCCAGTCTTTCGTCGGACCGAAGATTCGTTCGCAGAAAAGGCCGTCACGTTCCGGCTTGAGCGTACGGTAGTTAATGGTTTCGGGCTTCTTGACTTCGCCTCTTGACCAGCTAAGAATTTTTTCCGGGGACGCAATCGCAATTCCGATAGCATCAATATTGTTCATTTCCATATATTCTTTGTTCTCCTTAAGCCCTTCGCTTACAGTTCGTCGTCCTCTTGCTCATCGGCTAAATCATCCGACATTTCATCGAAATCAGGTTCCAAATCGTCCAAGTTTTCGTCTTCATCTTCTGTAAGTCCGCTTAAACCGCCATCTTCCGTCAGTTGACCCGTACTGTAACCACTGGCTGCCAATTCCTGAGACAATTCATAATCCGTCATACCTGCCAAGGTGCTGCTTTCAAAACTCGGGATATCCGAATCATCCTCAGCAAGGGCCTCATTAATCTCTACCTTACTCTTATCTTGTGTAAAAATCGTTACATCCAGGCAAAGCGATTGTAATTCTTTAACCAAGACATTAAAGGATTCCGGTACACCGGATTCAGGCACATTTTCACCCTTCACGATGGCCTCATAGGTTTTGGTACGACCGTTGATGTCGTCCGACTTGACCGTCAGGATTTCTCTCAAGGTGTAAGATGCCCCGTAAGCTTTCAGGGCCCAAACTTCCATCTCACCGAAACGCTGACCACCGAACTGCGCTTTACCGCCCAAGGGCTGCTGCGTCACCATAGAGTAAGGACCGATGGAGCGGGCATGAATCTTGTCATCGACCAAATGCAACAGTTTCATGTAGTACATCACGCCGATAGTAATACGGTTTTCAAACGGTTCACCGGTGCGACCGTCATAAAGAACGGTCTTTCCGTCGGGATCGATACCGGCTTTTTCAAAGGCCTCTGCAACGTCGGCTTCCACAGCACCGTCAAAGACAGGCGTGGCAATCTTGTAACCCAAATGACGTGCCGCACGACCCAAGTGAACTTCGAGCAACTGACCGACGTTCATACGGGAAGGAACACCTAATGGATTCAAGACGATATCGAGAGGGGTACCGTCCGGCAAGAAAGGCATATCCTCTTCCGCCATGATGCGGGAAACAACACCCTTATTTCCATGACGCCCCGCCATTTTGTCACCAACAGAGATTTTTCTCTTTTGAGCAATGTAGACACGAACCAGTTGATTAACGCCGTGTTTCATGTCATCACCGTTGTCTTTATCGACCGGACTCACCGTGAGGCACGCGGACGGATGTGTCTCTGACCTCTCTGATTTTTTCACCGAAAATCGCTCTGTAAAGTCTTTCTTCCGCCGTCAGCTCAGTCTCACCTTTTGGTGTGACTTTACCGACAATAATGTCACCGGCATGTACTTCCGCACCTACACGGACGACACCTTTATTGTCCAGGTTTTTCAACATGTCATCCGACACATTCGGGATTTCGCGGGTGATTTCCTCCGGTCCGAGCTTCGTATCGCGAGCCTCACACTCATATTCCTCAATGTGTATCGAAGTGTAAACGTCATCGCGGACCAAACGCTCGTTAATCAAGACGGCGTCTTCGTAGTTATAGCCTTCCCAGGTCATAAAACCGATCAGGACATTTTTACCCAGAGCCAACTCGCCGTTATCCGTAGAAGGTCCGTCTGCGAGGATGTCGCCTTCCGCTACTTTATCGCCGACTTGAACTAAAGGACGCTGATTAATACAGGTTCCTTGGTTGGAGCGCTGATATTTAATCAATTTGTAGTTATCTTTTTGGGTTTTGGAATGCGCAACTACGATTAAATCCGCATCAATAAACTCAACAACACCGGAACGCTTCGCGACCACACAAGCACCCG
>CAYFRY010000012.1:0-9316 GCA_964345665.1 uncultured Oscillospiraceae bacterium | reverse complement strand
AGATTCCGTTCTGATCAGCGGAACCGCTTGACGTTGCATGTTGGAACCCATAAGAGCACGGTTTGCGTCATCATTACCCAAGAAAGGAATGAGCGAGGTCGCCACTGAAACCACCTGTTTAGGTGAAACGTCCATCAAATCGACACGCTGAGGATCCACTTCCAAGAACTTGTCCAACCAACGAACGGTAACACGTTTAGCCTTAAACTGACCTTTTTCATCAAGAGGCTCATTGGCTTGAGCGATGTAATAATAGTCTTCACGATCGGCGGTCATGTACTCAATCTGATCGGTGACCACCTTGTTTTTCTTATCGTAAATACGGTAAGGCGTCTCGATGAAGCCGTATTCATTGACCCTGGCGTAAGTTGCCAAGGAGTTAATCAGACCGATGTTCGGTCCTTCCGGGGTCTCAATCGGGCACATACGGCCATAGTGGGAGGTATGAACGTCACGCACCTCAAAGTTCGCACGGTCACGACTTAAACCGCCGGGACCCAAAGCGGACAAACGGCGTTTGTGTGTCAACTCAGCCAAAGGATTCGGTTGATCCATGAATTGAGACAGCTGTGAAGAGCCGAAGAACTCCTTGATAGAGGCGCTGACCGGCCTGGTGTTGACGATACGGGCCACCTTATCGTTACCGGCTTCCGTAGTAGAACTCATACGTTCTCTGACCACACGCTCCATACGGGCAAAACCGACACGGACCGCATTTTGCAATAATTCACCGACAGAACGGACACGACGATTACCGAGATGATCGATGTCATCCACCATACCCACACCATAGAAAAGACCGATGAAATAACTGACCGAAGCCACGATGTCTTCCATCGTCAGATGTTTGGGGCAAAGGTCCGATTTATTACGTTGCAGCTCGTCAGACAGTCTATCGATAAAGTTGCCTTCTTTTTCCGCAAAATCCGCATCAAACTGAGCCAAAACACTACGTAAAATCGAGTAGCGCACCTTTTCTACGATGCCGCATGCTTTGAGGTCCAAGCCTTCGAGCTTTTCCGCACCATAGGTATCTTCCAGGTATTGAGCCAGATCGACGCGACCATTGCCCAATACGACAACCGTGTCGTCAGATTCTTGTAGCTTATCACCGACCTTGAGCATGGGCTTGATTTCAACACGGTTGACACCGCTTTGTTGAATGGCCCAAGCCAGGGTTTCCGTTACAATGCTGCCTTCCTCTGCCAAGAGTTCGCCATCTTCACTGACAATATTCTCAGCCAAACGATGACCGCGAATACGTTCTGCCAGTGCCAGCTTTTTATTTATTTTATAGATGCCCACACGCGCCAAATCATAACGACGCGCGTCAAAAAGCATATTACGAAGCAATGTTTCTGCGCCTTCTACCGCCACCGGCTCACCGGGACGCAGTTTACGATGCAGCTCCTGCAAACCCTCTTCTCGATTGGTACAGACGTCCTTGGCCAAAGTCGCTTCCAAGTACTTATTGCGACCGAAGGTGTCATAGATTTCCGCATTGGTTCCGAAACCTAAGGAACGAAGAAAAACACTGAGCGGAAATTTACGCGCTCGGTCGACACGAATATAAAGAATATCGTTTCCATCGCTTTCATATTCCAGCCAAGCCCCTCTGTTGGGGATAATCTGTGAAGCGTAAAGATCCTTATCCGTTTTAGGGTCTTTGGCATATGAGAAGTAAGCGCCGGGTGATCTGACCAATTGGCTGATGATCACTCGCTCGGCACCGTTAATAATAAAGGTACCGTTTTCGGTCATAATCGGGAATTCACCGATGTAAACCGAAGACTCATCGATAGAACCGTCCGGTTTTTCAAGGCGGACCTTGACTTTCAAGGGCGCAGCGAAATTCGCATCGCGCTTCTTGCATTGTTCGATTGAAAGCGTAGGTTGGCTGGCGTCAAATTCTTTCTCAATAAAGGAAAGTTTCATTGAACTGGCCAAGTTGGAAAGATTAGCGGTGATGGGCGAAATATCGCGCAAAACCTCCATCAAACCTTCTTCCAAAAACCATTTGTAGGAATTGCGTTGAATCTCCACCAAATTCGGAAATTCAATCACCTCATCGAGCTGCGAATACGTCATACGCTCTGCTCTACCCAGTTTTACGGGATGCACCATAAATCCATTCACCTCGTGCTCTTGTCGTTCTTATGACAGGAAAACAACTGCCATAGAAGCTATTTCAAAGCATCATCAGTCAAAAACTGCCCCCGATTGTAGGCAAAAGGGGACAGTAGGCCAAGATGCGACATACCTTAGCATCTTAGCATTTTACAAATTGAAGCGTCAATCTTTGAACTACATCTTTCCCGCTTTGTCAAGCATTTTCTGTAAATGTAACGAAGTTTTTACATTTGCAAAGAAAAATTCTACAAAATGCACAATATAGGCTTTAAAAATAGAAAAAGCGGCTCTTATTTTGATAGAGAACCGCTTTATCTTGATAAAACATAGAAGATTTTAGTTTATGTTTGTGCAACGTGTCCAGTCGACACAAAATTATTTGTTTAAATAAGGAGGCTTACTTAGTTCACATAACGCAAGGCAAAATTACTTTTGTCAATATTAAAGCGTTCTTCTTCCAACCAAGCCGCTTTTTCTTCACTAAGCTTCTTATCGCGCAGCGCACTGATGGATTTAAATTCCCATTCCTGTTGATCGGACTGTCCGATATAGTAGACCACATGATAGCCGTAAACCGTTTTCACCACGCCCACATCACCTTCTTGGCGGCTTGAATCAAAAATCCACTTGTCAAAGGCGGGATCCATGGTTTTCCAGCCGATATTTTCAATCAAGGTCGCTTCACGGGTCGTTCCGGCCGCACGCATCGCGGCGCCTTCCGTTTCAATATCCGCTCGGGTTTTTATCTTAGCAGCCAGTTCTTCCGCCACCACTTTATCCTTTTCTAATTGAGCTTCATCGGGATTTTTTTGAGCAGCAGCGTCTCCTATAAGAATGTGGTAAACATTGGGCATATTATTATCCAGAAGCTTACGACCTTCAAAAAGCAAAATGTATTCATTCGTTCCATTGCTTAAATGGGCTTTATCTCCGATCTTTCTCTCCGAATCAAATAACCAGGTCTGAACCTCAATTACGGAAGAAGTATAATTGGCGGTCACCTCTTCATGTAAGGTCACATCCCCACTTTCATAATTGCTTTTCTGATCTTCCGCAGCACAAGCTAAAGCTTGTTCTTTGAAAGATTCAGCATCGCTGATTTTTTCAAGCATCTCTTCCGCTTTAATTTTATTATTTTCTTGAGCAGCCTTCTTTTCTTCTTCCGTCAGTTCCGTCTCTGACTTCGGTAGTTCAAAGACAAACTGTCTATAGGTCACCAGGTCCATGGTATTTTTATTTTCTTCATAGTAGCCACGGATCTCATCTGCAGAAATATTATAGCTCTTGGGATACTCCTTGAAAAAACGTTCATTGACAATTTGTGTCTTCATTTTTTCCTGGAAGTAGGCCAAATCAATGCCTGCCCCGTAATTATCGATTAAGACTTTATTTAACTCACTATCCGTAGGGTAAGTCTCCTTGAGCCTTGCCATTTGCTCATCGAAAATGACTTGATCTTCCTCATTAAAGGTGAATCCTTTTTCTGAAGCTATAGTAGAAATGACCTTCGTTTCTTTAACCTGTTCGGCGGTCTGATCCAAAACATAGTCTTTCCAGATTTTGCCCTCATAACCGGGCATCGTACAAAGGGCGTTTAAGTCTAGTCTTCCCAAGGCATCAGCCGGTGCCAGACCATAAGAAACAAAATTTTGATATGTGTTTAAGGTCGATTTATAGTAGTAAGTAAATTCTTTCATACTGATTTTTTCACTACCTACCACCATGGGATTAAGCATCCCTTGTGCGAAACCCGTAGCAAAAGCCAGCCACAACAGCAACGCTACAACAATCAAGACGGAAATCACAGGAAACATGATACGCCCTAAGCGACTCGTCGTTTGAATCTGCTTTTTCCCGCCATCTTTTGTTTTGAGTGCGTTCAAGCGCTTGTCGCGTTCTAAACGTCTCTTCTCAATTTTCGATAACTCTCTTTTCTCAGACATTTATATCGTCCTTTCGTGCAAACACAAAGATTTTGCAAGTATAATCTCTGCACGCCTACCAAACAAGGCTTTGTCGGGCTTGCAGTTTTGCATTAATTAAGCCTTGAGCAATTCCAGAAGACGCTCTAAATCCTCTGCCGAATAGTATTCGATGAGAATACTACCCTTGTTGTGCCTATCTCTTAAGCTAACCTTGGTCCCCAAATAAGCACTTAAATCTTCCTCTACCTTTTTAATACTCAAATGATAAGCTGAAGATTTTTCTTCCTTTTTTCGTGAAATTTTGGGATTAAGCATACGGTTTATCGTTTTTTCAGTCTCTCGTACACTCATTTCTTGGGATATAATTTGTTCCGCCATACTTTCTTGTTGTGAGATTTCCGGCAAAGCCAGAAGCGCTCTGGCATGTCCCGCACGGATTGCCTCCGAACGGAGAAGCGCTTGTACCTTAGCGGATAGTTTTAAAAGCCTCAGGGAATTGGCTACGGCCGGTCTACTGCGGCCGACTACACGGGAAAGCGCTTCTTGGGTCATCTCATACTCTCCCATCAGACGCTCCAGTGCCTCTGCCTCTTCCAAGGCATTTAAATCTTGGCGTTGAATATTCTCAATTAAAGCCTGTTGCAGTACTTCCTTTTCGCTTAATTCACGAACAATTGCCGGAATGGTCTTAAGACCGGCCAGGCGTGAAGCGCGCCAGCGTCTTTCACCCGCGACTATACTGTAATTGTCACCGCTCTTTGTCACAATAATCGGCTGCAAGACCCCATTTTCTTTGATAGAGTCCGCTAATTCTTTTAATTTTACGTCATCAAAATATTTTCTTGGCTGGGATTCGTTCGGATTGATATCGTGGATTGAAAGTTCCAGAACAGTTCTTCCTTCGTTTCCGGGAATCGTTTCATTCGCCAAAAGAGCATTCAAGCCTTTTCCCAGTGCCTTTGCCTTTTTAACGGCCATCTGTAAACCTCTTTTCTCTTCTGATCACTTCTTTAGCCAATTGGTGATAGGCCTCGGCACCTTTCGAACGTTTGTCGTACAGATTAATGCTTTGACCATAGCTTGGCGCTTCGCTCAAACGTACATTGCGAGGAATGACCACTTTAAAGACCATTTCTCCAAAGAAATTTCTCACTTCTTTTTCTACCTGCTGGGCTAATTGTGTGCGTACATCTGACATCGTAATAAGCACACCGAATATCTGTAAATCCGGATTCAAGGAGCGCTTCATCGTATTTACAGTCTCCATTAGTTGACTGACACCTTCCAAGGCATAGTACTCGGCTTGTATAGGAATAATAATGGCCTCGACTGCGGTTAGCGCATTTAATGTAAGAAGACCCAAAGAGGGCGGACAATCCACAAGCAGGAAGTCAAATGCCGTTTGCATCGCGTCCAGAGCTTCTTTAAGACGAAATTCTCTTTTTTCAAGACTCGCCAACTCAACTTCTGCCCCGGCCAAGTCTATGTTTCCCACAGCCACTTTTAAATTACGCTGTTCCGTCTCGATAAGAACCTCATCCGCCGCTTTTCCGTTTATAATGACGTCATAAGTTGTAAACGCTTGAGCATTTTTATCCACACCCAAGCCGGAACTCGCATTACCCTGAGGGTCTATATCAAATACAAGACATCTTTTTCCGCGCAAAGCTAAATAGGCCGCAAGATTAATCGTAGTTGTTGTCTTTCCGACGCCACCTTTTTGATTAACTATCGCAATTCTAATCGCCATAATGACCTCTTTTTTCATAATCTGCTGTTTATTTTAGCATAACAGGCCTTCTTTAACGGGTTTTCATTCCTACAATCTTGTTTCACGTGAAACAATTCAGAATTATCGCTCGCTCTTATTTAATGTTTCACGTGAAACAAAAGCCCGATGCGCAGAACATCAGGCTTTAATTTCCAAACTTATAAAAGGGAAGTGAAGGCTTCTTGTTTAAAGCCTAAACATCCAAAGAAGCATAACGGGCATTTTCTTGGATAAATTCTCTTCTGGGTTCAACTTTATCTCCCATAAGCAAAGATATCATCTCATCTGCATCTTGTGCTTCCTCTACTTCAACTTTTAAGAGTCTTCTTGTGGCAGGATTCATCGTTGTTTCCCAAAGTTGTTCGGGACTCATTTCGCCTAAACCTTTATAACGCTGTATTCTGGGTTCTTTTCCGGGAAATTGAGTCTTTATCTTTTCGGCATCTTCATCCGTATAAGCATAGAAATCCTCTTTATCGTACGTGAGTTTATAGAGCGGTGCACAGGCTATATAAACATGCCCTTCATCTACCAGAGGCTTCATATGGCGATAGAAAAAGGTGAGAAGTAAAGTGCGTATATGAGCACCGTCAACATCTGCGTCCGCCATAATAATGACTTTTCCGTAGCGAAGTTTACTGAGATCAAATTCAGAACCGATTCCGGTTCCAAGTGCCATGACAACCGGGGAAAGCTTATCGTTTCCGTAAACCTTATCGACTCGAGCACGCTCAACATTCAGCATTTTTCCCCAAAGAGGCAAAATAGCCTGATATTTACGCTCTCGAGCGCCCTTCGCTGAACCGCCCGCAGAATCTCCTTCAACAATGAAAATTTCACAATAGGTCGGGTCATTTTCTTGACAATCCGAAAGTTTTCCGGGCAGGGAAACACTATCGAAGGTGGTTTTTCTCCGAGTTAATTCGCGTGCCTTTTTCGCCGCGTCGCGTGCTCTGGCCGCTTGGGTGCATTTTTCCATGATGGTCTTCGCTACAGCCGGATTTTCTTCTAAATAGGCAGCCAGTTTTTCATTCATCGCGGATTCAACCTGTGTTCTGGTTTCCGCATTTCCCAATTTTGATTTAGTCTGGCCCTCAAACTGCGGCTCCGGTAATTTGACGGAAATAATTGCACTTAAGCCCTCACGTACGTCTTCTCCCAGAAAATTCTTATCCGTCTTAGCCAGAAAGTTATATTTTCTGGCGTAATCATTCATGACTTTGGTCAAAGCCGACCTGAAACCGGTCAAATGGCTTCCTCCTTCGACCGTCGCTATGTTATTAGCATAAGAATAGACATTTTCTATATAGGAGTTATTGTATTGAATCGCAACTTCTACAAAACTCTCTTCCTGCTTACTTGCAATATATATGGGAGGACTGTGAAGAGGATCTCGGTGTTTATTGATGTACTCTACAAAAGAAACAATGCCGCCATCATAGTGAAGCGTTTTTTCCACCGGCTTTTCACCACGATCATCTATTAGCGTAATCGTGACTTCCTTATTTAAAAAGGCCATTTCACGATAACGGGTAATCATGGCATTAAAATCAAAATGTGTATCCGGGAAAATTTCAGGATCCGGTTTAAAAACTGTTTTCGTGCCGGTATCTTCTGCATCAACCGTTCCGACAACCGTCAATTTTTCTGTTGTCATGCCTCGTTCAAAGGCAATGTGGTGAACTTTTCCTTCTCGTTTAACAAAAACTTCAAAAGAAGAGGATAAGGCATTCACAACAGAAGCGCCTACACCGTGTAAACCACCGGAAACACTGTAAGCACCACCGCCGAATTTTCCGCCGGCATGAAGAACCGTATGAACAACTTCAACGGTTGGGATACCCATTTTTGGGTGGATACCGATAGGAATACCGCTACCGTCATCACTAATACTCACCGAGCCGTCTTTATGTAAAATAACCTTTATTAAGTCGCAACGACCCGCTAATGCTTCGTCGACAGAGTTAGCAACAATCTCATAAATTAGATGGTGCAAGCCACGTAAAGTAGTGTCACCGATATACATTCCCGGTCTTTTACGAACGGCTTCCAAACCTTCCAATACTTGGATATCTTCTTCAGAATAGTCATTTTTATTGTGGGTATCAAATTGATCTTGTCCCTCCATGTCGACTAATTCTTCTTTAAAATCATCGTCTAAGAGAGCATGAGGGTTTTCAGCCTCATTACGCAAACTCTCATCATCATCTTCAGCTTCATCACCGAGGATATCTAACATTGTTTTAGGCTCTTTTATTTTGTAATCGTCTTTCATATTATCCTTTTTAGTTTGTCTACGAATGTAGACCATATACTCTTGTTCTTTTTTACACCCATTCACTTTAATCTTTGTCTGAGCACATCAGGGGAAAGAGGGGAGAGGTAGACTTTGGTCATGGTCAAGACAACACTCAAGGGTAAGGAACCCGGTATGGTCTCCAACAGACCTTCTTCTTCCGTTCGCCTTATAAAATCGAAAAAACTACCTTCGGTATCGGCCGTTAATTGGTCGAAATCGAAGATACCGAGTATATTTTGATCCGTTAGTGTGCATTCCCCACCGATATGAACATACATGGATTTATTATAACATTTCTACCCGATTACGGCTTACTCTGAAGGTACGGCTTCCCTTTTCTTCAAGAAGTTTTCGCATCTTATCGTGGACTTCATCTATATCTGTACAGGTAATAAAAACCTGCGCATCTTGTAAGCTTTCAATCAAACTAAGGCGCCTTTTCTCGTCCAGCTCCGGCAAAACATCATCCAAAAGAAGAACCGGTGTTTGGCCACTGAATTTTCTCAGTAAATCCAATTCCGCAAGCTTTAAAGAGAGTACCGCCGTTCGTTGTTGGCCTTGTGATCCGAACGCACGTATCGCTTTATCTTCAAGGTTAAAAAGCAAATCATCACGATGCGGCCCGATAGAGGTTGACCCTCTAAAGATATCGTCCGATTCATTTTGCCTTAATAAATTCCAAAAAACCTCTTTTATTTTATCTCTGTCACTTTCTTCATTAATGCCACGTATGCTTTCGTAATAACAGTTTAAATTCTCCGTCCCGCAGGATATTTCATGGTGGTAATAAGAAGCTCGTGAAGCTAAAAAAGCTGAATATTTTAACCTTTGTGAAATAATTTCTACGGCATGGGTCAGTAACTGTTGATCCCATACCAGGAGTTGATTCCTGAAGAATTCCAAATCCGTCCCTGCATTTTTAATTTCTTCTTTTATCTGTTTCAAGAGCTTATTTCGGTTAAGCAAAACCGCATTATAAAGTTGAAGGGAAGAGAAGTAATGGCGGTTAATTTGGGAAATAAGTAAGTCTAAAAAACGTCTTCTTACTTTCGGTCCGTCTTTTATTAAAAAAATATCTTCCGGAGCAAAAATAACCGCATTAAAAAGGCCCATCATTTCTGCTACACGGTCCAGCTTTACGGCGTTATGCTTGACCACACGTGTATTGCGAGCTCTTTCAGCAAGTCCCGG
>CAYFRY010000011.1:2910-15875 GCA_964345665.1 uncultured Oscillospiraceae bacterium | reverse complement strand
TTAGCCTTGTTTTTGTTTATGTTTCGGATTGTTGCAAATGACCATCACACGACCTTTGCGTTTAATGACTTTACATTTTTCACACATCGGTTTAACAGATGCTCTAACCTTCATCTCTAATTCCTCCATCATAGCGCCCGATAAATCGGCGCATGCTTAAATATTCTATCAGAATATGCACATTTTTCAAGCACAATATTTGAATGTACTTGCCAAACTTTTTGATTTTCTTGACTTTTTATTTGTGCAAGCGCACAGCGAACTTTTATTTCGCACGCCAAGTAATACGACCCCTGGAGAGGTCATAGGGGGATAATTCCATCGTCACACGGTCACCGGGCAGTATCTTAATATAGTTTTGTCGTAGCTTCCCTGAAATATGTGCCAATATTTCATGGCCGTTTTCCAGCTTTACTTTAAACATCGCGTTAGGTAAGGAATCTGAAACGATACCTTCTACTGCAATGACATCTTCCTTTGGCATGAGCAATCCTCCATCCTCAGTTCATTTTGTCTGGCCATTTCCGTCGATAGTATTTTCCGAATCATGGCCTCACACTTTTGTTTATCTTTTTCTTTCACAAGGCCTTCCCATACCGCTTTTTCCAGGGCGGTCAAGGCTTTCACATGTCTGACATGCTTTTTTTTCGGTTTTTCCCAGAAGGCATGTTGACCGTTAACCATATAGACACGACGGCCTTCTGCTCTGATTACAAGGAACAGACGTCCTGTATCGTGTCCTCTCAAAGAAACCACGATTTGACCTTCCGCCAAACCGGACCTTCTTATCGCTTCATGCATGTCCATTTCTTATCACAGCGCCGTTAATATGCGAGGACCATCTTCAGTAATGGCAAAAGTATTTTCATAATGCGCGGAAGCCTTTCCGTCCGCAGTGACAATGGTCCAATTGTCTTCGAGCATAGCGACCCGTGCCGTGCCCAAATTAAGCATGGGTTCAACGGCCAGTACCATACCGGCTTCAAGGCGCGGGCCATAACCGGCTTTCCCATAATTAGGAATGGGCGGGTCTTCATGCAGGTTTCTCCCAATTCCATGACCTGTCAGCTCACGTACTATACCGAAGCCGAAGCGCTTGGCGTGAGTTTGAATCGCCGACTGAATGTCACCCAGGCGATTTCCGACCCTTGCCTTTTCGAAGCCTTTCCAAAAGGACGCTTCCGTTTCTCTAACCAGTTCCGCTACGGCATCCGAGACCTCACCGACCAAATACGTTCGTGCCGCATCGGCATGCCAACCGTCTAAGAGTGCACCGACATCAACGGATACCACGCTGCCGTCTTGAAGGATACGGTTTGGGCTTGGAATACCGTGCACGACCTCGTCATCTACCGACACACAAATCACACCCGGGAAAGGTGGTCTTCCATAATTCAAAAAAGACGGGATAGCGGATTGAGCACGTATTACTTTATCAGCCACTTCCGCGATTTTAAGCGTTGTGACTCCCGGTTTAATAAAAGTTTTCAGCTCTTCAAAAACCAAGGCTACGATGCGACCGGCTTTGGCCATCGCTTCGATTTCACTTGTGCTTTTGATAGTAATCATCCGTTCTACAATCCTTTCGGTTTTATGAAAGCAGCGCTTTCGCCTTTTCGGTCACTTCTTTAATCGTTCCACTATTATCCAACTCCACCAGCAACCCTTTTGATCTGTAGTATTCGATTAAGGGTTCCGTATCTTCGTGGTAGATTTCCAAGCGTTTACGAATCGTTTCTTCTTTATCATCTTTACGTTGCGTAAGTTCCTCCCCACAATTGTCACAAATACCTTCCTGTTTAGGAGCCTTGTTAACAAGATGGAAGCTTGCACCGCATTTGCCACATACTCTACGGCCTGCCAGACGTTCAACAATAAGTTCATCCGGAATAACCATGTCAATGACTTTATCCAACTTAATATTAAGTTGGCTAAGGTATTGATCCAGCGCTTCTGCCTGGCTGATTTTTCTCGGGTAACCGTCCAGTAAAAAGGCCTGATCTTTGATTTGATTTATAAAAAGCTGCTCGACCATGGCGTTGGTTACCTCGTCAGGTACAAGCAGACCTTTATCGATGTAGCTTGCCGCAAGCACACCCAGTTCCGTCTGGTTCTTAATGTTGCTCCTAAACATATCACCGGTAGAGATATGTTTTAAGTTGAAGCTTTGGCAAAGAAACTCTGCCAAGGTACCTTTTCCTGCTCCGGGAGGGCCCAAAATCAATAAGCGCATGTGAAATCCTTTCTTCCTGATAAGCGCAGACAGCTCCCGTAGCAAACAGGAGCCCACCGCATTCAATTCATTAAAGCTTCACCGCTCACTTAGGTCTCAATCAAGAAACCCTTTGTAGTGACGCATCATCATTTGTGACTCAAGTTGATTCACCAAATCCATGCACACACCGACGATAATGATGACCGCCGTACCGCCGAACCAGAGTCCGGCCGTCTTGGTTACCGTGCCCACAATCATTGGAGCCAGAGTGATGAAGGCTAAGAATAAGCCGTCAAACCAAGAAATACGTCTTGACGTCGATGAAATGAATTTCACCGTCGGTTTACCGGGGCGGATACCCGGGATAAAGCCACCATTTTTCTGCAGATTATTCGTGACTTCCAAGGGATTGAACTGAATCATCGAATAGAAGAAAGTAAATCCGATAATCAGGAAAGCTTCCACAACATAGTACAAGGGATTCGTGCCGAAATCCTTAAAGAAAGTAACAATCGGTCCGGTACTGCTGGCAAAAAAGAAGCTGACAATCAAATTGGGAATCTGCAAAATGGACATCGCAAAGATAACGGGGATAACACCGGACTGATTCACCTTAATCGGTAAATATGTGCTTTGGCCACCGTATTGTTTACGACCCACCACGCGTTTGGCGTATTGAACCGGAATTCGGCGCTCAGCCAATTGAACGTAGATAACCAAAACAAAGGAAGCCAAGATAGCGGCAACAGCCAGAACAACGAACAGTATGGCAACAAAAATATTGAACTGAACGGTCCACAAACCGGCCAAGCTGATCAAGCCCGTAATCATATCGGGGATTCTGGAAACGATACCTGCGAAAATAATAATCGAAATGCCGTTACCGATACCCTTCGCATTAATCAGTTCGCCAATCCACATAATGGCCGCTGTACCTGCCGTAAAGGTAAGGATAACCACCAACGCATTGAGCCATTCGGGCAGAACACCTGCTGAAGCGGAACGTGTCGCGGACCAAAAAGCCACCGCTTGAGCCAAAGCCAAGACAACCGTCGTGATACGAACAATTTGTTGAATTTTCTTACGACCCGTTTCGCCTTCTTTGGAGAGACGTTCAAGCGCAGGAATGGCCACGGTTAAGAGCTGGATAATAATCGACGAGTTAATGTAAGGCGTAATACCCATGGCAAAAATCGAAACCGCTTTGAGCGCACCACCGGACATGATGTCCATTAAAGCGCCAAGCTGACCGAACTGATCGATCAGTTGCGTAAACTTAACACGGTCAATGCCCGGAACCGGAATATTACCTCCGATTCTGAACACAATAACCATGAAAATAGTAAAGAGTAAACGCTTGCGAAGATCAGGTATTTTAAACGAGTTCTTGAGCGTATCCAACATGTTACCCATGGTTAGACCTCCTCTACCGTTCCACCAGCCTTCTCAATTGCTTCTTTAGCAGATGCAGAAAACTTATTAGCTTTGACATTCAATTTTTTAGTCACTTCTGCATCACCGATGATCTTGAGACCACCGTCAACCGCTTTAGAAACGGTTACGAGACCTTGAGAGAGAACGGTCTCTAACGACACGTCGCTGCCGTCTTCAAATTCATTCAAACGGTCAACCGTGAGAACAACATACTTAACGGCGAATCTCTTGTTATTGAAACCACGTTTCGGCAGTCTGCGATACAAGGGCATCTGACCACCTTCGAAACCGGGGCGAACACCGCCGCCGGATCTGGCCTTCTGACCTTTATGACCACGGCCGGCCGTTTTTCCGTTACCGGAACCCGCGCCTCTACCTTTACGATAGTTAGGCTTGGAGCTGCCGGGCACTTTTGTAATGGTATTTAACTTCATGCTTAGAGCCCCCTTATTCTTTCTCTTCCACAATGGCCACTAAATGGGGAACCGCCTTCACCATGCCACGAATAGCATCGTTATCTTGGTGTTCGACCGTTTGGCCAAGTTTCTTCAAACCCAGAGCTTCCACGACACGTGCCTGTTTTTCAGTGGCACGGATGGTGCTCTTAATCAGTTTAACAACCAGTTTAGACATTTCATTGCACCTTTCGTCTTAAAGAATTTCTTCAGGCTTTTTACCTCTGAGTCTTGCAACTTCTTCAAGAGATTTGAGATTTCTCAAACCTTCAAGCGTCGCATTCGCGATGTTATTGGCATTATTGGAACCCAGAGATTTGGTATAAATATTGCTGATACCCGCAAGTTCACAGACCGCACGGACAGGACCGCCGGCGATAACACCGGTACCTTCTTTAGCCGGCTTAAGCAAAACCTTACCGCCACTGTAAACACCCATAATTTCATGAGGAATTGAGGTATCAACGATAGGTACTTTAAAGAGATTCTTTTTCGCCGCTTCTACACCTTTACGGATAGCTTCGGGAATTTCTGCGGACTTTCCGAGACCTTTACCGACATGACCATTACCGTCACCCACAACTACGAGGGCTACAAAACGCATGGTGCGTCCGCCTTTTACAGTCTTTGAAACGCGATTGATATGAATCACGCGCTCTTGCAGTTCAAGCGTATTAGGATCAATTGACATACTTGCTCCTCCGATTAAAATTTCAAGCCGGCTTCACGAGCCGCTTCAGCCAACGCAGCGACGCGGCCGTGATAAACATAGCCACTACGGTCGAAGACCACAGTATCTAAGTTCAGTTCCAATGCACGTTTAGCGATTAGAGCACCAACAGCTTTCGCTGCTGCTACATTTCCGCCGTAAGCATTTTCTGCTTTGATTGTTTTTTCGGTGGAGCTGGCAGAGGCCAGGGTTTTCTGATTGACGTCGTCAATCAATTGAGCCGAGATGTTCGCCAAGCTTCTGAACACACAGAGTCTGGGACGCTCGGGGGTTCCACTGATTTTTTTACGCACTCGCGCATGCTTGCGGAGGCGAATTTTGTTACGATTAATTTTCTTGATCATGCTATGACTCCCCTCCTATTATTTGTCTTTAGAGCCGGTTTTACCTTCTTTAATGCGGACATATTCGCCTTCATAGCGGACACCCTTGCCATGATAAGCGTCAGGTACGCGGAAGCCGCGAATTTTAGCTGCGGTTTCACCCACCAGCTGTTTATCGGCACCCTTAACGGTAATCTTATTCTGGGCAGGCACTTCAATGGTGATACCCTGAGGCTCTTCCAATTCGATCGGATGGGAGTAACCCAAATTCATAACCAGCTTATTGCCTTGTTTGGATGCTCTAAAACCGATACCGACAATTTCAAGGTTTTTAGAAAAACCTTCGCTGAGTCCAACCACCATATTATTGATGAGAGAGCGATACAAACCATGCAAAGAACGATCGTTTCTATCGTCGGAAGGACGTTCTACGGTAATCTCCGTATCGGAAATATTAACCTTAAATTCCGGGTTAACGGGGGTGCTCAGCCTTTCGTTACCCTTTTTAACAACAATCAAGTTGTCTTCACGGCTGACTTGGATGCCTGCCGGTACTTTAATCGGCTTTCTGCCAATTCGAGACATGTTTCTTTCCTCCTGCTCTTTAGATTATGAGTGCCTTAGCACCCTTTTCAGAGTTTGTCGGCAAAGCGTAGCTTGCCTGTTTTTATTACCAGACGTAAGCCAGCACTTCACCGCCCACGTTTTTAGCACGAGCGGCTTTATCTGTCATAACGCCAAGGTTTGTGGACACGATAGCAATACCAAGACCACCAAGGACTCGGGGCATATCTTTCGCATTCACATAAATGCGCAGACCGGGTTTAGAAATACGCTTGATTCCCGAAATGACGGATTTTCTCTCAACATATTTCAGAGTGACACGAATCACACCCTGGATCTCATCTTCAATTTCTTCAACTTTACTGATATAACCCTCTTCAAGAAGAATATCTGCAATGGAGCGTTTCATCTTGGACGCAGGAATATCAACCGTAGGATGGTTGGCGGCACCGGCGTTACGGATGCGAGTCAGCATATCAGCGATAGAATCTGTAATTTGCATAGTCTTTCCTCCTTCTGACGCGCCTTACCAGCTGGCCTTTTTAACGCCAGGAATCTGGCCTTCATACGCAAGCTTACGGAAGCAAAGACGGCAAATACCGTATTTACGCAAATAGGCATGCGGGCGACCACAGAGCTTGCAACGGTTATGTTCGCGTGTGGAATACTTCGCGGGACGTTGGGATCTTAGAATCATTGATTTTTTTGCCATTTTTATTATTCCCCTTATTTCCTGAACGGCATGCCGAACTGACGCAACAGTTCACGGCCTTCTTCATCCGTATTCGCAGTGGTAACGATGATAATATCCATACCGCGAATTTTGTCGATTTTGTCGTAGTCGATTTCAGGGAAAATCAATTGCTCTTTCATGCCCACGGCATAATTTCCACGGCCGTCAAAAGAGTTGGGCGATAAACCGCGGAAGTCTCTGACGCGAGGAATGGCAATGTTGATAAAACGATCCAGGAACTCATACATCTTTTCGCCGCGCAAAGTGACTTTAACACCCACTTCCATGCCCGCTCTCAGCTTAAAGTTCGCAACGGACTTTTTAGCCTTGGTAACAATCGCCTTTTGACCGGTAATGATACCGAGATCACGAACCGTGTTTTCCACAGCCTTGGAGTTCTCTCTTTGGTCGGTACCTACACCGACGTTAATAACAATTTTTTCGAGCTTAGGAATCTCCATTACAGAACGGTACTTGAAGATTTCTTTCATCTGAGGGGCGATCTCAGAAATATATTTATCTTTTAATCTACTCATGTGATCTCCTCTCCTTATGATTTCTTAACTTGCTTGACGGTATCGATTTCTTCGTTACAGGACTTACAATAGCGAATCTTGGAACCGTTTTCCAGAACCTTATACCCAACTTTGGTCGGTCTCTTACACTTATCGCAGACCAGCATAACGTTGGAAGCGGCGAGGGAACCTTCTTGCTCGCTGATACCGCCTTGGGGGTTCATTTGGCTGGGCTTGTTGTGTTTTTGGACCAGATTGGCACCTTCTACAATTACTCTGCCCTTAGCCGGAAATACCTTTAGAACTTTACCGACATGTGCGCGGTCTTTACCGGAGAGCACATAAACGGTGTCATTTACTTTAACATGTACTTTTGCCATTTTTGTCTCCTCACAGTACTTCAGGAGCCAGAGAAAGAATACGCATGTAATCCTTTTCACGCAGCTCTCTTGCGATTGGGCCAAAGATACGAGTACCTTTGGGATTCTTGTCATCCTTAATCAGGACGCAAGCATTTTCATCAAACTTGATATAGGAGCCGTCTGCTCTGCGAATTCCGCGTTTGGTGCGGACAACCACAGCTTTGACGACTTCGCCTTTTTTAACGACACCACCGGGAGCGGCTTCCTTAACGGAGCAAACGATGACATCGCCTATATTGGCATATTTTCTCCATGAACCGCCGAGCACTTTGATGCAGAGCAACTCTCTGGCACCGGTATTGTCGGCTGAACGGAGTCTGGATTCAACTTGGATCATTTGGACTTGTCCTCCCTTCCTGACTTAACTGCCCTATCACTTATTTAGCTTTTTCGATGATGCGGACAACGCGCCAGTGCTTATCTTTACTCAGGGGACGAGTTTCCATTACACGAACGGTGTCTCCTGTGCTGCATTCATTGTTTTCATCATGCGCTTTCATGGTGACGGTATGTTTAATAAATTTCTTATACAGAGGATGTTTCATGTGCTCTGTAACGGCAACAACAACCGTTTTATCCATTTTGTCGCTCTTAACGATACCGACACGGGTTTTACGTAAATTTCTGTTTTCGTTCATCTTGACCTATCCTCCCTCACTTCTTGGCGGCCGCGATTTCGCGTTCGCGGATAACGGTTTGGACGCGGGCGAGGTCACGTTTAGCCTGGCTCAACTGTGAAGTGTTCTCCAGTTGTTTGGTAGCGTGCTGGAAACGAAGTTTGAACAATTGATCTTTGAGTTCGGCCAATTCTTTGACGAGTTCATCTGTGCTTTTTTCACGATATTCTTTAGCCTTCATTCTTAGCACCCCCCTTTTCACGCGTAATTACTTTAACTTTGCAAGGTAACTTGTGTGATGCCAAACGCAATGCTTCCTTAGCATCTTCTTCCGATACACCGGCAACCTCAAAGAGGACACGACCCGGTTTAACGACAGCTACCCAGTATTCGGGTGAACCCTTACCGGAACCCATGCGGGTTTCAGCAGGTTTTTTAGTAACCGGTTTGTCCGGAAAAATTTTAATCCAGACACGTCCGCCACGTTTTAAATGACGATTAATGGCGACACGAGCGGCTTCAATTTGATTGGAACGGATCCAGCAGGGCTCGGTGGCCTGAATGCCGTAATCTCCATAAGCCAGGACATTACCGCGGGTGGCCTTACCGGTCATACGACCACGATGCACCCTTCTGTATTTGACTCTCTTCGGGAGTAACATCAGGCTTCCCCTCCTTCTTTAATCTGATTGAGCAATTTATTATTGTTTTTCGTTTTGAAAACTTCGCCTTTGTAGATCCAAACTTTACAACCGATTTTTCCGTAGGTGGTATTCGCTTCGGCAAAACCGAAATCGATATCGGCACGAAGGGTCTGCAGAGGAATGGTGCCTTCATGGTAGTGCTCTGAACGTGCGATTTCAGCACCGCCGAGACGTCCGCTGACTTGGGTTTTGATACCCTTCGCACCGGCCTTCATAGCACGTTGCATACCTTGTTTCATAGCACGACGGAAGGAAATACGCTTTTCCAACTGCTGTGCGATATTTTCCGCCACGAGTTGCGCATCGGCATCCGGAGACTTCACTTCGTTGACGTTGATAAGGAATTCCTTTTTGAATTCCGCTTTTAATTTAGCTTTTAAGGACTCAATACCTGATCCCTGACGACCGATAATGATACCGGGCTTGGCCGCACGGATTGAGATAACCAACTTCTCGTCACCTTTACGTTCGATAAGAATACGTGACACACCGGATTGGAAACATTCTTTTTTCACGAAGATACGGATTTTGGCATCTTCAATCAAATACTTACTGAAATTTTTCTTGTCAGCATACCAAGTGGTATCCCACTCTTTAATAACGCCGACTCTAAATCCATTGGGATGAATTTTCTGACCCATTTTCCGTCCTCCTTACTTTCTTTCCTTAAGAACAACCGTGATATGGCTGGTTCTCTTCAAAATGCGTGTTGCTCCACCTCTGGCTCTGGGCATAAAGCGCTTAATAACAGGGCCCGGATTAACAAACGCATCCGCGACAAACAAAGTATCGCGAGAAAGTTCGTTGTTGTTGACGGCATTAGCTTCAGCGGAATGCAGCAGCTTCTTAAGAACCGGAGCGGCATTACGAGGTGAGTATTCCAAGATGGCCAAAGCTTCGTCCAAGGATTTACCCTTGATGTTTCGAACCAGAAGATTCACTTTGACCGGTGCAATGCGCACATTCTTGATAGAAGCCTTACCTTGGTCTTTACCGATTCCCAGCACTTTTCTTTCCTTTTTGGTCAGAATGCGAGGACGGTTATTTTTCTTATGTCCTTTTTTATAGAGGGCCAAAATTTCTTGACGGTTTTCCTCCATAAATTGTTTACTCATATTTTTCTTTTTTAGTTCTTCCACCTATAGTTCCTCCCTTTTCCGCTTAACGACCCGAGGATTTCTCGGAGCCTGCGTGGCCGCGATAGGTTCTCGTGGGAGCGAACTCACCCAGCTTATGACCGACCATTTCTTCTGTCACATAGACGGGAACATGCTTTCTGCCGTCATGGACTGCAATGGTATGTCCAACCATTTCAGGAAAGATGGTGGACGAACGCGACCATGACTTAACAACTTTCTTTTCGCCAGCTGCATTCATGGCTTCGATTTTTTTCATCAAGGATTCTTGTACAAAGAAACCTTTTTTTGTTGATCTACTCATTAATGTCGTCCTCCTTCTTACTTAGTTCTTCTACGTACGATGTACTTATCGGAATGCTTCTTCTTATTACGAGTCTTCATGCCAAGCGTCGGTTTACCCCACGGGGTAAGCGGACTGGGCATACCGACGGGAGACTTACCTTCACCACCACCGTGAGGGTGATCACAAGGGTTCATCACCACACCGCGAACACTGGGACGAATTCCCATGTGGCGCTTACGACCGGCTTTACCGATTTTAATATTCTCATGCTCCTGATTACCTACGGAGCCGATGGTCGCGCGGCAGTTGGAAGCAATATAACGCACCTCGCCGGAGGGTAGGCGGACCTGGCAGTACTTATCGTCTTTCGCCATTAACTGTGCAACCGCACCGGCGGTACGAACGATTTGAGCACCTTTTTCAACCTTTAATTCAATATTATGAATCTCTGTACCTACGGGAATGGACGAGAGAGGCATGGCATTGCCTTCAACAATATCAACGTCAACACCGCTGATAACCCGGTCACCCACTTTAAGACCGGCAGGAGCCAAAATGTAACGGCGCTCACCGTCTGCATACATTAACAAAGCCAAATGTGCCGTGCGGTTCGGATCGTATTCCAGAGCAACCACTTTGGCAGGGATGTCGTCTTTGTTGCGTTTCCAGTCAATGACACGGATTTTACGTTTGTTACCACCGCCGATATGACGAACGGTAATACGACCATAAACATTACGGCCACCGGTTTTCTTACGCTTGGCAAGCAAGCTTTTTTCCGGTTTTTTCTTGCTGATTTCCGAATAATCCGCCACCGTCATATGTCTGACAGCGGGAGAAGTCGGATTAAAAGTTTTCACTGGCATCTTTCTATACTCCTTTATCTACGCGGATTACTGAACAAAGCCGAAATCTTCAATAGAAGATTTATACTTCTTGCTGACCGTTGCCGTTTTACCGCCCTTAGTGGTATATACCGTCGCTTGAGGATCCAAAGCAATCTTTACAATTGCCTTTTTACGCTCAGCGGTACGACCTGCCGCATAACGGACGCGCTTTACTTTACCGGGCACTCTGCTGGTATTAACACCGAGTACTTTAACGCCGAAAAGTTTTTCAACGGCTGCCGCAATCTCAGGTTTAGTAGCGGTTTTGCTGACATAGAAGGTGTAACGACCATTGGCCTGTTCCATACTGCTACGCTCGGTAATAACCGGGCTGAGAATAATATCTTGAGGAGCTTTCATTAGGCGTATACCTCCTGGATTTTTTCAAGAGCCGCTTTAGTCACAACAAATTTTTCAAATTTAATGATGTTCAGCGCATTCAAAGATTCCACACGAGTCGTCTTTACGCCCTTGATATTGCGAGCGGAGAGCTCAAAGTTTCGATTCGCTTCACTGGATACGAGTAAAGCCGTACTGTCCGCAATTTTCAGATTATTTAAGGCCTCTGCAAAGGTTTTAGTCTTAATCTCTTTAAGATCAAAATTTTCTACGACAACTAAATCTTCAGCCTTTACCTTAGTGGACAAAGCGGACTTCAGGGCCAGCCTACGCAGCTTCTTAGGCAGCTTTTGAGTGTAGTCGCGAGGTGCAGGACCGAAAATCACGCCGCCTCCAACCCATTGTGCGGCACGGATAGACCCTTGACGGGCACGACCTGTACCTTTCTGGCGATAAGGTCTGCGACCGCCGCCGCGCACTTCGCTTCTTGTTTTCGTTTTGGCCGTACCTTGACGTAAATTGGCCAACTGGCCTTTAATGACCTGATGCAATACCGCTTCATTAGGTTCAATGCCGAAAATAGCGTCGGAAAGCTCAATTTGTCCGGTAACGGCGCCTTCAAGATTATAAATATCTACTTTAGCCATTTTTCTTTCCCCCCTTACGCTTTTTTCACAGTTTCGGTAATTTCTAAGAAACCACCTCGGATGCCGGGCACCGCACCACGCAAGGCTAAAATATTGCGCTCACCGTCTACCAGAACCACATCCAGGTTTTGGACCGTGACATTCTCCGCTCCCATGTGTCCGGGCAGCTTTGTGCCGGGCATAACACGTGAAGGAGTAGCGGATGAACCCAAGGAACCGACTCTTCTATGATACTTAGAACCGTGCGCTTCTCTACCGCCCTTTTGGCCGTGACGTTTAACGTTACCGGCATATCCTTTACCTTTGGACATTCCACTGACGTCTACGCGATCACCGACTTCAAACATTTCTGCTACATTGACAACTTGACCGAGCTCGAAGGTATTTTCATCCTCGACACGAAATTCTTTGAGCAGTTTCTTGGGACTGACACCGGCTGCGGCGAATTGGCCTTTGTCCGGCTTATTGGTCAGATTTTCTCTCTTCTCCTCAAAACCCAACTTAACTGCACTGTAACCATCTACTTCAACAGTCTTCTTCTGTAACACCGTCACAGGACCGCATTCAATGACGGTCACGGGAATAGCGCTGCCATTCTCATCGAAGATCTGGGTCATACCCCTAAAGCTTAATACCAATATCTACGCCCGCAGGCATGTCCAGCTTCATCAATTGTTCCACAGTTTTCTGGTTCGGAGCCAGAATGTCGATCAGGCGCTTGTGGGTACGGGACTCAAATTGCTCACGAGCATCTTTATGCTTATGAGGGCTTCTGAGAATAGTCACCACCTCTTTTTTTGTCGGCAAAGGGATGGGACCGGCCACATTGGCACCGGTGCGCTTCGCGGTTTCGACAATACGTGCGGCGCTGAGATCCAACACTTCGTGGTCGAATGACTTAAGTCTGATTCTGATTTTCTGACTGCTTGCCATCTATAATCCTCCTGATCAAGCTGCA
>CAYFRY010000011.1:0-2900 GCA_964345665.1 uncultured Oscillospiraceae bacterium | reverse complement strand
ATCATCCTGGGCATAACGGTCTCGAAAGACCACACTGCGAAACAGCTTTCTGCCCGTCCGAACTCTTGTTTCGGACTAACTCTCCCAAAGTTACCCGGCCTTGTACGCAGCACAGAACCGGCAATCTTCAGGGTCTTCGTTGGCACGCTTTACTCGAAAAACTTCGCTTGTAAATGACGTGCTTGACTATTCTATATGAATTAAGTGATTTTCGCAAGAAAAGCTTAGTCTATTTAAAACAAAGTCCCGCCAAATTTTAATTGAAATTCTTGGCGGGATTTGTGCATATTGACCATTAACGCAAATAGGGTATAGGGTCAATACCTCTGTCACTGCTCCAAGGAACCATCATTTGGAAATGTATGTGGGGACCTGTAGAATACCCCGTGCTTCCTATCGTTCCAATGACTTCACCTTGATTTACCCATTGGCCGCTGTATACATAAACCGTAGTTTGGTGAGCATAGATGAGTGAAATACCTTCACTGTTGGTAATGGTGCAATAATTACCTAAACCCGAACCTCCGTAAGTCGAACCTTGATTCGGCGCAGAAACATATCTTACCGTGCCACTAAGCGAAGCACGTATCGGCGTTCCCGCAGGAGCCGGAAAATCAACACCCCAGTGCATGTAGCTTCCGGTACCGGTAAAGGGGTCCGCACGCCAGCCAAAAGGACTGCTGATTGAAGTATAGCCGGCAACCGGATAAATCATAGCTTCAGATCCGTCCAGGTTTTTTCTGGTTTCTTCTTCAACATCTGCTGGATAATCAATAGGCGGGACGTTGGCGGCTGCGCGCTTCTCTGCTTCTTCTCTTTGAATTTGAGCTAAAAGCGCATCAATCTCAGCATCCACTCCATGTTCCTGATTCTGTAAATTGGTCACATCTTCCGAACGTGCCAAGATTGCGCTGGCCATATTGTTCTGCTCGATTTCAGTCAGCTGGATATCGTTTCTTAAGGCTTCCAGTTCCACTTCCTTAGCGGCGACAAACTCATCGTATTCCTTCTTAGTTTGTTCACTGTTTATCTGTGCCTGTTTGGCCACTTCTCTAGCGGCATCCAACTGTGCAATCATATCCTGATCGACAGAACTCATATAGGACATCAGGCGCATATTGGCCATAAAAGCGGTCATGTCTTTTGATTCAAGTAAAACTTCGAGCGTTGATTTGTTACGTATGCGGAACATCGAGGTGATACGGTCTTCATACTCAGTCTGTTTGTTTTGTAAATCCGTCACCGCATCCTTATGTACCTTAATGGCCGCTTCTAGATTTTTCTTCGCGGTTTCCAATTCCAAAAGCAGCTTATCATAAGCATCTTGTTGTACTTTCTGCTCCGCCCTCAAATCCGCCAAAGCGGACTCAAGATAGCGGTTGCTTTCCTCCAGATCACTTAAATCCGCTTCCGCCTGCAAGATTTCCTCTGCAATGCGTTGCTTCTCGGCTTTTAAGTCTTCCACACTGCTTGCCGTCACATTCGTCAGCGGCCAAATCTGCCAAGAGATAATAAGAAAGAGCAACAAAAGGCTAATCCATGTTTTTTTACTGTTCTTATGCTTAGTGTTCATTCAATCCTCCTGTTTGCGTCCTTACTCGGCTCAAAATAGCATGGGCCAAGTGAAAAGGGTTCACAAAACGTTTACTAAAATAAACCAAAACTTCCTAAAAGGGAAGTCTTAGCAAGCGGTTCGCTCCAATAAGGCCTCAATTTCTGTCTGCTCAAAACGATATTTTTTATTACAAAAATGGCACTGTACTTCAATACCCCTCGGATCATTGGCCAAATCTCTCAAATCCTCATAACCCATACTGATCAGGCTGGCCTCCATTCGTTCACGACCACAGGGACAAACATAGGACAAAGGACGTGTTGCCAAATAGTCCAAATTCGGATCCCCAAGGAAGAGATCAATCAACTCCGCCGGGTCGAACCCTTCATCCAGCAGAGCGGAAACATCCGGAAAGCCGGCTGCCCGTTGCTCTAAATAATCAATCAAGCTTTCCGACGCGCCGGGCATCAGTTGAACCACAAGACCTCCGGCTGAACGCACGCCGTTTTTATCGACTAAGACACCTAGGGCCACTACACTGGGAATCTGCTCCGAAAGGGCTAAATAATAATTGATATCCTGTGCAATTTCTCCGGTTAAAAGCTCAACTTGGCTGCTGTAAGGACTGGCGCTGAGATTATTCTTAATAACGGTCAAAGAACCTTTCCCCACAGCCGCACCGACGTTCAATTTACCCGGGCGAAGGGGATCCACTTCAACGTGAGGGTTAAAAGCATAGCCACGTACTTCACCGGAAATATTAGCAATAGCGAAGAGGCCTTCAATCGGTCCGTCCGATCGAATTGAAAGCGAAGTGTCGCTGTATTCGCCTTTTAAGTCCAGGGCCATTAGCCCTGCGCCTGTAAGCAGACGTCCCAAAGCAGCGGTAACAAGCGGAGAAAGGTCATGCAGACGACGCGCTTCTTCCAGACTGTTTGTACTGCGTGTCGCAAAGGCACGCACTTTACCATCAAAAGCCAAAGCCGTTACGGAATAGTCTTTTTCTTGATGCACCTTCGTACCATCTTGTGCCAAGCGACTGTGGTCACGTGCAATGTCATTACCCATAATAATCCTTTTAGTTCCTCTGTTAATTATTTCAAAGCTTTGATTGCTTCTGCCAATTGTGTATCTTCTTCCGCAGTAAGAACGCCTATTCGTTTACCTTGGACTTCCTCCGGTAAGCTGACTTCAATAGTAGGCGTTATGCCTTCGCCTTCCGGTGTCTCACCATTAGGGAAATAGTAGAGAAAGATCGTTACGTTAACAGCCGAACCGTCTTCCAGGGTATAAAAACGGGTGCCGGATCCTTTTCCATAGGTTTGCTCCCCGATAATGGGCGTAT
>CAYFRY010000010.1:12851-16086 GCA_964345665.1 uncultured Oscillospiraceae bacterium | reverse complement strand
GGACGCAAGCGAAAACGTTTACGTTTAGAAAACACGAATCGCTTTAGCATTTTTTCTGTTGTGATCAGCGGATATGAATAGGTGAACGATATTTTTCCATTGTATTTGGTCCGAAAAGGGGGACACGTCATTGAAAGAACTTGATTTGACTTATTCTCGTAGCAGGCGTTTACGCAACCAAGTTAAAGCAGTAATATCCAACCCATATAATATTATTGTACTTATTTCTTTTATTCTTCTGGTTTATCTGATTTTGTTTCCTTTATTCGATATGCTGTCTTCCACTTTTACCTTGGCGGAGAGAGATGTCCGTGCGGCTAAGGGTGAGGCAGGCGGCTTTACCTTGTACTATTGGCAACGTCTTTTTACCGGTAATTTGAGCCGTAAACTATTGCTTGAGCCACTCATGAACTCTTTGCTGATCGGCTTTTGTGTTTCTGTTTGTGCCATCACCGTCGGTTCGGTATTGGCCTGGGTGATTGTAAGAACCGATATCCCGTTTAAACGTTTTTTTCACTTGCTGTCATCATCCCTTACATGATTCCTTCTTGGTGTAAATCTCAAGCTTGGTTAAGTTTATTTAAAACGGAGCGCATTGGGGGTGCGCCGGGTTTATTGACCAGTTTGGGAGTGAATGTGCCGGAATGGCTTGCTTATGGACCGGTCGCCATTATTTTTGTATTGACGCTGCATTATTATGCCTATGCTTATCTTCTGGTCTCTGCCGCCCTTAATTCTATCAACTCAGAGCTGGAAGAGATGGGAGCTGTACAGGGGGCAGGTAAGATGATGATACTGCGCCATATTACTCTACCACTGGTTTTACCTGCTATGCCGTAGCGGGATATTCAGGTATTTGCGTAACGGACCACTACAATCGAGGCACTTTCAGGTCTGCGGGTATAGATCTTAAGAGTAGCGGAAATAAAACGGAAAATTTTCTTGCCGGAGTTAGGCAAATGCAAGCTGCGGCAGATCGTTACAATATACGTATTTATGCGGGAGCTGAGTTGCGTTTTGACGGGTCTGAAAATGATTATCTTCTGTACGGTTTTGACGATGAACTGTTGAGTAATCCGGAAAAAACAATAAGCGAGGGTTTGGAGGTTTTTTCAGAACGGGCCGGAAAGATTGGAGCACTCCTGATGCAAGCTCACCCGTTTAGAGGAAAATGCTACCCTGCTCCACCGGGATTGTTGGACGGTATAGAAGTACTTAACACCAATCCAAGGCATGAAAGCTATAATGATTTGGCAAGACGTTTTGCAGAACGATATGACTTGTTAATGATTGGGGGCTCCGATTGCCATCGACCCGGTGACGAGGCACTTTCGGGAATTATAAGTGAGTATTTACCTACAGATGAAGCGGACTTGGTTGCGCTGCTTCGTTCCGGACGATATAGCATTATTCAGAATTGAGGGCCTGTTTTCCTCTTTGCTTAAGTTTTGCGCGGCGTTTTTCTTGACGCGAGTCGTATCTCTCGTTTATAATTCCAAAGACTAAGCAAAGACTTTTAGTGTTTTTGTGCCGAAGGGAGGGAAAAAGATGTCAGAAGTTAGAGTTAAAGAAAACGAATCCCTAGACAGTGCGTTACGTCGCTTTAAACGTTCCTGCGCGCGGTCCGGCGTTCTTGCGGAAGTTCGCAAGAGAGAATACTATGAGAAACCCAGCGTAAGAAGGAAGAAAAAATCCGAAGCAGCCAGAAAGAGAAAGCGTTAAGGTGGACTCGAAATCCCGCTTAACAGGGGCAGGAAAAAGTAAAAAAGAAGAATGAGAAGGTCTGTCAGAGTTCAGTTGTACTGCGACGGATCTTCTTTTTTACCTAGTAAGAAGAATGATGCGAATGGAAGCCCAGAATCAAACCTATTCATCTTATCAGCAGGGTGAAGCCCTCGGGCTTCAAGTTTTACGTGCCCGGGGCCAAGAGAATGAATGGAACGAAAGGCTTTATGAGTATAAAACCTTTCAGGGTATTGATTCGTTAACGGAATTACCGCATGATTTTTGGAAAGATCCGTTTCTGATGAGAGATATGGAAGAGGCGGTTCGCACTCTGCTTCCGCTTATTAAACAGCGTTCCAAAATAATGATTCACGGTGACTATGACTGCGACGGCATTACGGCTACTGTCATTCTTTATCGCTTTTTGCGAGCACTTCAAGTCCCTGTTTCTTATTACATCCCTGATCGTCTCAGCGAAGGCTACGGTCTTTCCGAAGCCGGTGTAAAGAGAGCGATTGAAGATGAGGTGAGCGCGGTTATCACGGTTGACTGCGGTGTTCAAAGCTTTAGTGAGGTAGCCATTTTAGAAGATGAGGGTATCGTCACAATTGTAACGGATCACCATGTTTGCCTGCCGGATTTACCTAAGGCACATGCTGTTATCAACCCGAATCGTTTGGATGAAGGGTCGGATTATCGGATGCTTGCCGGTGCAGGAATTGCCTTAAAACTGACTCAAGCCTTAGGCTTACGCATTGGAAGACCTGAGCTTTGGCTGGACGGCTTACAGTTTGCCGCCTTGGGGACCGTGGCTGATTTAATGCTGCTTAAAGGCGAGAACAGACGTATTGTTCTCGCCGGTGTAAAGTCCATTCAAATGCACGCGAACTGCGGGCTTCAGGCCCTACTTACCCGTATTAATATCCCCGCAAATCAGGTGACGACCAAGACACTGGGTTTCAGCCTTGCACCGCGCATTAACGCCTGCGGTCGAATGGGTACTGTTGAACCTGCCTTGAGGCTTTTGCTTAGTGAGGATGAGGCGGTTTGCCAAACGGAGGCTGAAACCATCCATGCCATTAATCAGGAGCGCCAACAGGTAGAACAGCTGGTAACGGAAAAAGCCTTTGAGTTTCTGGCCAAGCATCCCCAATATTTAAAAGGAAAAATTTTACTTGTCTATGGTGAGGACTGGCAACAAGGGGTGGTCGGTATTGTGGCCACGCGTATGGTTGATTATTTTCAGCGTCCTTGTGTGGTCCTGACCCGAACCAAAGGAGAGGGTTACAAAGGTTCAGCACGTAGTGTTAAGGGAGTAGACATCCTGGCTTGTTTAAAAAGCTGTTCTCAATATTTAAGCCACTTTGGCGGACACAGCGGTGCTGCCGGTTTGGAACTCAGTGAAAAACAACTGCCGTCTTTTGCCAAGGCCTTACGAGATGTTTCTGCTTCTTTGTCTTTGGACGGTGTGAAAGAGGCTCAGGCTTTTGACCTGAAGCTTTCGAGTAAG
>CAYFRY010000010.1:8881-12814 GCA_964345665.1 uncultured Oscillospiraceae bacterium | reverse complement strand
TTCCATGCTTGACAGTCTGGATGTACTTGAACCCTTTGGAAAAGGGAATCCTCAGCCGCTCTTTTGTTTTGAAAATGAACGCTTGCAAGAAGCACGCACAGTAGGAAAAGACGGTCAGCACCTTAGACTTGTGCTGGAAGCGGAGGAGGGGAAAGCGCCGATCGGTGGGATCGCTTTCGGACTTGCTTCGGAGAATGAACATTTAGGAGCGGGTTCGGAAGTGAATTTACTGGCGAACTTACATCGTAATCAATTCCGTAATCGAGAGTCCTTGGATTTATTGATTAACTTTGTTGAAAGCGCTCGCTCCGAGTCTGTAACAAACAAGTCCTTAGACACTCAGTTAATGCGCTTGGAACAATATTTCCCTTTTTGGACCGGCGGAAAATTGGCGGCACCCTTTGCCCTTGATCAAAAACGTCTTCTTCCCGGAGCAGATGCGTTGCGTGCCGTCTATAGGCTGCTTTTAAGCCTTGAAATCGAAAAGAGACCTCTCTTAATTGATGAGAATATGCTTAATAATATGGCGCGCACCCTTAGATTGACTGAGAGTCAATTGGCTTCGTTTACGGTCAAAACTTGTTTGGACATCTATGAGGATGCAGGCTTGCTCATTAGCTTGGACTGGAGAATAAATCCTGAGACAGAACTCTTCCATCGTTGCTATAATTTACAAAAGACCAGGGATAAAGTACATTTATACGAAACAAGAACTTACAAGCGGCTGTCTGGCTGAAGTGGGGGAAGGGAGGGCTTATGGACATTCCGAAATATGATGAAAGTTTGCCTTTTGCCAAAGAAGTGAATGCAGCGATTTCAACCTTGCTGTCTCACTATATGACCTACGCCAAGCAGGAAGATGTCGAGTTTTTTACAGAGGCGTTGAACTATGCCATGGAAGCGCATAAGGACCAACATCGCGCGAATGGGGAGCCCTATATTATTCACCCTCTTTCTGTAGCCGATATTTTGACGGACTTGGAAGCCGACGGTGCGACGTTAATGGCCGCGATTTTGCATGACACGGTAGAGGATACCGATTCAACTACGAATGAAATCAGTGAACGCTTCGGTCAGGACGTTGCCGACTTGGTTGAAGGTGTAACCAAGTTGGAAAAGATGCAATTTTCTTCCAAAGAGGAGTTGCAGGCTGAGAATTTCAGAAAAATGTTTTTAGCTATGGCGAAAGATATTCGTGTGGTCTGGATTAAGTTGGCCGATCGCCTGCACAACATGCGTACACTAAAGCATTTACCTCCTCAAAAGCAGGAAAGAATAGCCCAGGAAACCTTGGATATTTATGCCCCATTGGCCAATCGACTGGGTATTTATAAATGGAAATGGGAGCTGGAAGACCTCTGTCTGAGGTATATTGACCGTACCGCTTACTATGAGTTGGTAGGTGCGATTTCACAGAGACGAAACGAGCGCGAGGACTACTTGGAAGAAGTCATTTTGGAAATGACGTCGGCGATAGAAAAACTGGGAATCAAGTGTGAGATTGAAGGACGTCCTAAGCATTTTTACAGTATCTATCGCAAGATGAAACTGAAAGACAGACTTCTTGATCAAATCTATGACTTATTCGCCTGCCGTATCATCGTTGATACGGTAGCGGACTGTTACGCTGTTTTAGGCTTGGTGCACGAACTCTACCGCCCTATTCCCGGGCGCTTTAAAGACTATATTGCCATGCCTAAGCCCAATATGTACCAATCCCTTCATACGACGCTCATCGGCCCTAGAGGTATTCCTTTCGAGGTACAGATTCGTACCTTAGCCATGCATCGTACGGCGGAGTTCGGTTTGGCCGCACACTGGAAATATAAGGAAGGTATCAAATCCGGCATGGATGCGGAGGACCAAAGTCAGGACAACATTGACAGTAAGCTCAACTGGTTAAGGCAGCTTTTGGATTGGCAAAAGGACATGCGAGACGCCACGGAGTTCATGAATACCTTGAAAACAGGTCTTGTTTCCGATGAGGTCTATGTTTTTACGCCGCGCGGTGATGTCATCAGCCTTCCGGCGAATTCTGTTCCGATAGATATGGCCTACCAAATACATTCCGGCGTAGGGAATCACATGTACGGCGCGAAAGTGAACGGGAAGATTGTTCCGCTTACCTATAAGCTCCAAAACGGAGATATCGTCGAAATATTGACCAGTGAAAAAATTCACGGACCCAGTAAAGACTGGCTCAATATTGTTGCCAGTTCCGGGGCGCGAACCAAAATCAATCAGTTCTTCAAAAAATCGATGCGTAACGAAAACATTACGCGCGGTAAGGAGCTGCTAGAGCGAGAAATTAAAAAGTCGGATTTTACGGCCTCTCAACTTTTGAAGCCTGCGATTTATGAACCCGTGTTAAGTCGTTACAACTACAATATATTGGATGATCTCTACGCAGGACTTGGTCATGGCACACAGACTGCGGGAAAAATTGTCCCCAAGCTGAGGGATGAATACATCAAGAGTTTGGATGATGAGGAGAGAAGAAGTTTGGGCTATCGTCTCAGTTCTTCCGGTCAGGTGGTCTACAGCCCGCCAACGGTTCAGCTGGTTTCCGATACGGAAATCGCTCCGACCTCGCCGCCCAAGAAAAGCAAGTCAACGAAAAAGAGTCCGAAAAATGAGTACGGTATTGTGGTCCGCGGCATCGAAAACTGTCTTGTCCGTCTGTCCAAATGTTGCAATCCGGTTTCGGGCGATCCGATTATCGGTTATATTTCACGAGGTAAGGGTGTAGCGATTCATCGGCGCGACTGCCCCAACATTCGCCATATTTTGGAGGCCTCTTCGCGTGGCCCGGCAGAAGCGGAACGAGCCTCACGTCTCATTGAAGTATCGTGGGGGGAGGAAGAAAGTTCAGCGACGTTTGAGGTGACTTTGAAAATTTTGGCTCATGACCGCCAACTTTTACTCTTTGACTTATCCAATGCGATTGCGGAAGAAAAAGTATCTATTCTCTCGGGTCAAATTAATTCTTTTAAAGACGTAACGGCACGCCTGCTCTTAACCATCGAGGTCAATTCTCAAAATCAACTGGATCGTGTCATTGGCCGCCTTAAAGCGGTCAGAGATGTTATTGAGGTAGAGCGAAATTAAGCAATAATAAAAGGAATAGAATTAATAAAGACTTGTCTCCGCTATCCTGCTCATGCTTTGGAGACAAGTCTTTTCAGTTTTTCGGCCTGCTTTTTCGGCTTACTTAGGCCAGCTCAAGGATTGAGATGAGCAGCACGGGTCTGCGCTTGGTGCGCTGGTAGAGCATATTTTGGAGTTGCGCCTTGAGCTGCTCTTGCATTTGGGGAGAACTGATTTTGGCCTTTTCATTTTTCGTGTTTTTGACGAAGTCGTTGATTCGGCGAATCGATTCCGCTTCAAGTCCGGGCATATCCCGTTCGTAAGCGAAGCCTCTGGCCTTGATGACAGGCGTGCCAACAAGTTTTTTTCCTGTCTGGTCCAGTGCGAGAGCAATGGAGAAGACGCCATCGTCTGACAGGGTTCGCCTTTGCTCCAGGATTTCGCTGTCTACGGTACCTTGCGGTGAACCGTCAATCAGGATGGCACCGGCTGTGGTATAGCCGGCGATGCGGGCGTACTTTTGACCGCACTCAAAAATATCACCGTTGTTAAGGATATAAATGCTGTTCATCGGCTGGCCCATTTCATTAGCGACTTGGGCATGAATGTGTAGGTGACGGTACTCACCGTGAGCCGGTAAAAAGTACTTAGGTCTAAGAAGTTGATGTAAGATCTTGATTTCTTCCTGATAGGCGTGTCCCGAAACGTGGATATCCGCCATATCGGAATAAACCACATTGGCCTGTCGCTTGTAAAGCTCGTTGATTACTCTGAAGATCGGTTTTTCGTTGCCAGGGATGGGTGTGGCTGAAATGATGACGGTGTCGCCCGCGCCGATTTCTATAT
>CAYFRY010000010.1:2642-8865 GCA_964345665.1 uncultured Oscillospiraceae bacterium | reverse complement strand
GGTAATGATACAGATGTTTTCCGGGGCATACCTGTCCACTTCATAAAGTTCAATCAAAGTACCCGGCTGAATATCAATATAATTCAGGTTCTGTGCGGCTTTAAAGACGTTGATCATACTGCGTCCGACAATCGCTACCTTTCGGTTATTGGCCTCGGCTGCTGTAATTATTTGTTGGACACGATGCACATTGGAAGAAAAGGTCGCGACGATGATGCGCCCGGTCGCCTTGGAAAATTGCTCCGTAAAGGCTTCACCTACTGTGCGTTCGGAGGGAGAAAAGCCTTGTCTCTCAACATTGGTGCTTTCGCAGACGAAGAGCAGGACGCCTTCTGCTCCGAGCTGGGCAAAACGCTGTAGGTCAATCGGTTTTCCGTGAATAGGGGTGTAGTCTACCTTAAAGTCTCCGGAGTGAACGCTTACACCTGCGGGAGTGCGAATGGCCAGAGCGGCCGCATCCGCGATGCTGTGATTGACGTGAATGAATTCAACATTAAAAACACCGGCTTTTACGGAAGTCCCCGTTTCTATACGTTTGATTAGTGCGGTCTGGCTTCCCAGTCCCTTATCTTCCATTTTGATGCGCAAAAGCTCGCAAGTCATAGGGGTTCCGTAGAGTGGAGCAGAGACCTGCATCAAAAGCCAAGCGATGGATCCGATGTGGTCTTCATGACCATGGGTAAAGAAGATACCTCTCAGCTTGTGACGGTTGTCCAAAACGTAAGACATATCCGGAATGACCGAATCGATACCGGGTTGAGTTTCTTCGGGGAAGGCCACGCCTACGTCAACAATAATCATGTCATTACCGTATTCGTAGACGGTTATGTTTTTTCCGATTTCGCAAAGGCCACCCAAAGGAATCACTTTCAGTGCCGCCTTAACGGAAGAATCGGAATGGCGCAATGCCAGACCGCTTTCATTATCACGACCTAGACGCCTGAGCACATCCGGGGCGAACTGAGGTGATAAGTTGGGGATTATTTGTAAACCGGTACCACCTGCAATGTCACTTTGCCTAAAACTGCTTTTTCTTTTTCTGGCGGAACGATTAACTTGTAAAGAGGAAGGCGGAGTCAAAGTATGCGTTTCGGCTTGATGAACCTTACTGTCCATTTTTGTCTTGCCTGTACTTTCCGCTTTCGGATTCGGTTTGTAAGTGTTGGTCTTGGTTTTGGCCCGGGCCTTAGCTTTAACACCGGCCTTGTCTTTGGCTTTAATCAGTAGGGAAGCGGTTTTTTGGGTAGGAACTTTCTTAACCGGGGTTTCGTAGTCAAAAATCTGATGTGGAATAAATGGCTCAGTAGATTTTGTGCTACTGCGCTTCTTTTTGGGCGGGGCGATTTTATCGCCCTGGTTTTTTTTCACCATCTGTGGTTCTCCTTAATCTGAACACGGCACAAAGTGAACGGACTTAAGAAAAACTTAAGTTCCGGCACAGCGGTGTTCACCCTTTTGAGGGGGTTTTTCTATTTTGACGTCTTAAAGTGACGTAAATATTGTTCTGAGGCGGCTGTATAGACAGACGTATCTAAAATCAATCAGGTTAATATTAGCTTGTGCGCATAGGCTTTGCAAGTTAAGAATAAGTTAGAAACCTAGTGGAACAAAAGAGGGAGAGGCTTTTGTTTATACAAGTTCCGGTAAAAAACGCTATAATCAGCACATGGAAATTTTGGGTATTATTTGTGAATACAATCCATTTCACAACGGACATGCGAAGCAGCTTGAGATTCTGCGGCAGCGTTTCGGTGATAATACGGGCATCATTGCCTGCATGAGCGGTGACTTTGTTCAGCGCGGTGAGCCGGCCCTTATGGCTAAGCACTTGCGCGCTAAAGCGGCCCTGGATTCAGGGGTGAACTTGGTTTTGGAACTCGAAGCGCCTTTCAGTTGTTGTTCTGCTGATTATTTCGCCCAAGCCGCTGTTCGAGCCCTTGCGCGTACGGGTCTTCCCCTTACACTCTGTTTCGGTTCGGAGGCAGGTAATCTCAGAGCGCTCAAAGCGATGGCCGCTTTGCGCCAAGAAGAGCCGGCAGTTTATGCTTTTACACTGAAAGAAGCTTTGGAACAGGGACAGTCTTATGCGGCGGCGCATGCTGCAGCGGCACGTACGTTTGTTGCCTCTCCGGAAGCGCATACTTTTTTCGGCGCGGAAGAGATTGAGCTTTTGCGCTCAGAAATGGGTGTTGAGAATTTTTTCTATGGCTCCAATAATCAGCTGGGGATAGCCTATCTTCAAGCCTGTTCCGAATTGAGCCGTAAACAAAGACCGAAGCTCTTTACTCATAAGCGGCTGGGCTCAGCTTATCTCGATGAAAAAGCTGACACGGAAAGCGGCCTCAGTTCCGCAACCGCTATCCGCCAAAAACTGCTGACGTTCAAGTCAAGCAGCGCTCAAAGCTTTATAGCCCTTAAGGATGAAATGCCGGAAAATTCCTTGGCTGTTCTTATTTCCGCTTTACAAAAACAAGAGCTGGCGGATTTGAACCTGTGGGCCATCGGTCTGATTACGCGTATCCGTACGCAAACGGTATCAGAACTGGAGTTGTATCACGGTTGGGACGAGGGGCTTGCCGAACGTTGTAAGAAAATCGTTTCCTCTCGTTTTTCCGACGAACAGGACTTGTGGACAGCGCTCGTGCAGGCGGCCAGGAGTAAAAGGTTTCCGTCGCCCAGGGTTCAAAGAGCCTTCAGTGCCCTTGCCTTGGGACTCAAAAAAGAGGAAGCGAAACGCTTGCTTGAGCAAGGCGCCCCCTTCTATCTCAGAGCCTTGGCAGCGGATAAAACAGGACGTTATTTACTGAGACGAATGCGTAAGTCGGCGACAGTACCTATATTTACGAAAGCTTCGGATTATTTGGAAATTCCCGCTTCGGAAACCGCTGCGAAACGTTTGGCCGAACTGGCCATGGCGGCCTCGGACATTCATCGTTTAATCAGTGGAGGAAAACCTGCAGAAGACTTTGACAGGTCCATGTATCTCCGTTAGTATTGTTAGGCTAAGTTTTGCCATTGCTTCCATTGGCCAAAAGAGGATGTAAAGGAGTATCACTATGTCTGTGCGAAATGTCTTTGATATTTTAGAAGAGCGCGGTTTTATCGCGCAGACCACCAACGAAGAAGCTGTACGCGAGCGTTTATCAAAACCGGGCTGTACATTTTATATTGGCTTTGATCCGACAGCCGACAGCCTTCACGCCGGGCATTTCCAAACCATGATGGCTATGGCGCATTTGCAGCGTGCCGGTCACCGTCCCATTGCCCTGATGGGTGGCGGTACAGGTATGATCGGGGATCCTTCCGGACGCAGCGATTTAAGAAAAGTCTTGACGCTTGAAACCATACAACACCATGTTTCCTGTTTTAAGGAGCAGATGAAGATTGTCTTGGATTTTGAGGACGATAAGGCCATTATTGTAAACAATGCGGATTGGCTTTTGGCCCTTAACTATGTTGAGTTTTTACGTGACATCGGTGTGCATTTTTCCGTTAATCGTATGCTAACGGCCGAATGCTATAAAAATCGTATGGAAAAAGGTCTGACCTTTCTTGAGTTCAACTATATGTTGATGCAGGCTTATGACTTTTTGGAGTTGTATCGCCGCCACGAGTGCCTGATTCAATTCGGAGGAGATGATCAATGGTCTAATATTTTGGCCGGCATCGATTTGGTGCGCAGAAAAGAGGGCCAAGAAGTTTTCGGCGTCACCTTTAATCTTCTCACCACCAGTACGGGAGCCAAGATGGGTAAAACCGCCAGCGGTGCGCTTTGGTTGGATGAGGAGAAAACCTCCCCCTTCGATTTCTATCAGTTCTGGAGAAACATAGAGGACGAGAGTGTGATTGAGTGTATGAAGCGCTTAACCTTTATGTCTATGGAAGAAATTGCCGGCTATTCTGTTTTGAAAGATGCGGAAATTAATAGAGCCAAGAAAAAACTGGCTCTTGAAATTACCGCCATCGTCCACGGTCGGGAGAAGGCGGAAGCGGCACAAAAGCAGGCGGAAGAACTCTTTGAGGGTGCGGGCACCTCTGCCGACATGCCCAAGACTTTTGTCTCTGAAGCGCAGCTTGGTCAGGTTCAGCTGCTTGATGTCCTGGTCGAGGCCAAGATTATTGCATCTAAGGGCGAAGGCCGCCGACTGGTTCAACAAAACGGCCTGCGCTTAAATGACGAGGTGGTTTCGGATTTTGCTTACGCCCTGAATGCTTCCGATTTCACGAACGGAGAAGCCATGGTTCGAAAGGGTAAGAAAACTTACCACAAGCTGGTTTTAGGCTGAGAAAGATTAAATGAGATTATAGATTTCCCGCTCCGGTCGTTACGGCCGGGCGGGATTTTTTCCTTCCGCTGTGCGCCCGTTACAGCAACAAAGATCGTGCCGATTTTGCAATTATTGCAAGCTCTGTAAAATTTCTTTGATCGATTCTGTCGAGCGCGAGCGGATGCAATGCGGCAGGAAAGAAAGGGTGGCATCGGAAAAACAGAAAAACAAAAACCGTCTTTCAATAAAAGACGGCTCCTTTATTTTTATATACAGATAAACGTAAAGCGCAAACGATTAAGCTTGTTTGTTCATCGCTTTCGCGATACGGGAATTGCGGCGAGCAGCGGTGTTCTTGTGTAAGATACCCTTCGACGCAGCCTGGTCAATCGCTTTCTGCGTTTTCCGGACCATTTCCTTCACGCCTTCAGCACCGGCTTCGATCGCAAGGTCAACTTTTTTGATCTCGGTGCGCAGAGCACTTTTGGCCATTTTATTCTGCATGCGGCGTTTCTCGGCCACTTTGACTCGCTTGATAGCTGATTTGATATTGGGCATTCGTCCTTCACCTCCCTGTAGAGTCATTCGCGCAAAACAATCTTTGTTTCTGAAATGCTTAAGAAGCTTACCACATTCGTTTTTAATAAGCAAGCCTTATTTTGCCGAGTATCAGTGGCTGTAGTGTGAAAGAAGCGGAACTTCGCATCTGAGTGAGATGGTGAAAGAGTCTCGACCGGACTTCTTTAGTAATCGTCATGTCGGTAAAGACAGCACCCCAAAAGCTCTCCAGTCATGCTATAATGGGAATGGAGATGTCGGTTCTTTCCGTTTGGACCTGCATGACTGAAAAGGGAGTTCGCGTCAGGGGAATAATACTGGACTCGTCAAGCGAGATAGTAGCAGACTTTTGCAGAACACCCACCTGGCGGAGACGCGAGGTGTCAACTGGAGAGAGTCGGCGTTTCTGTGTTTTTAGGATGAGTATTCCAGAGGAGAATTCCATGTCAAAGCTGAGTAAAACGGCTAAGAAGAGGCCGATTCAAACAGATGTCTATGTGTTTAATACCATGTCCCGCTCGAAGGATTTGTTTAAACCGATTGAAGAGGGCAAGGTTAAGATTTATGCCTGCGGACCGACTGTTTATAATTTCTTTCATCTGGGTAATGCCAGACCCTTTGTCACTTTTGATTTACTGAGACGTTTTTTTGAATATATCGGCTACGAGGTGAGCTTCGTTCAAAACTTTACGGATATTGACGACAAGGTCATCACAAAGGCGAATGCAGAGGGCATCGGCATTAGAGAATTAGCCGATCGTTATATCAAAGAATATTACGTGGATGCAGAGGGCTTGGGTGTTCATCCGGCAACCCATCATCCTCGCGCTACCGAGACCATAGATGAGATTATTCACTTGATTCAAAAACTGGTGGATAAAGCTTATTGTTACGTTGCAGAGGACGGCGTCTATTTCGAGGCAAGAAAGTTTAAGGACTACGGAAAACTCTCTCGCATGCCCTTAGAGGATTTGGCTGCCGGTGGTGGAGAGCGTGGGGCGAAGACGGAGCAGAAACGTAACCCGGAAGACTTCGCTGTTTGGAAATTCGCCAAAGAAGGGGAACCGGCTTGGGACAGCCCTTGGGGTGCAGGACGGCCGGGCTGGCACATAGAGTGCTCGGCGATGAGTCGGAAATATTTGGGTGAAACGATTGACATCCACTGCGGCGGTCAAGATTTGATTTTCCCGCATCACGAGAACGAAATTGCGCAGAGCGAAGCGGCTCATGGCTGTACTTTTGCCCATTATTGGATGCATAACGGTTTCATTAATGTTGATAATGAAAAGATGGCGAAGTCGGCGGGCAACTTTTTTACCGTGCGTGATTTAGCGGAGAAATTTCCTTATGAGGTTCTGCGCTTTTTCATGCTGACCGGACACTACCGTTCGCCCATT
>CAYFRY010000010.1:1165-2632 GCA_964345665.1 uncultured Oscillospiraceae bacterium | reverse complement strand
CTTTTCGGACACTTTATTGGAAGCGGCAGCCAGCGCTTTGGAGCGCATAAAAACCGGCTTGAAAAATCTGGATTTTGCGGCTTCGACAGCGAGTGTAAAAGAGTCAAGATCGGAGTCGGAAAAATCTTTGGCAGGCTTCCTTGTAGAAGCACAAAATGATTTTGTGGCCGCCTTAGCGGATGATTTAAATACTCCTGATGCACTGGCCGTTATTTTCAAACTGGTCTACCAGGTGAATTTACTTTTGGCTGAAGCGGAGCATATTAAACCCGACAGGAATCTGTTGGAGGAGACGGCCGCCCTGATACGCGAACTGATGGCGGTTCTCGGCTTTGATTTGAAAGAAGAGGCGGGTGTGCCGCTTGAGGTCATGGAGAAGGTGGAGGCCCGTAAGCAAGCTAAAAAAGTGAGAGATTTCGCCTTGGCCGATGCTTTACGCGACGAAGTAACGGCACTGGGTTACAAGATTGAAGACACGCCACAAGGGCCACAGGTTTCTAAGCTTTGAAGACGTTTTCCGGTCATGTGAATGAGGTTCCTGCCGACAGTTTGGCCTACATAGGCGATGCGGTCTATGAGTTGGCCGTTAGACTTCACGTCATCGGCGACGGACATTGTAAAGCGGGTAAACTTCATAAACAAAGCATTCAATACGCGAAAGCTGCACGTCAGGCGGCTTTTGCCAAATGGCTCGTGGAAGAAGAGAAACTTTCCGAAAATGAGTGCCGGGCCTTGCTTCGTGGTCGTAATGCGGACCCGGGCAGCATGGCCAAATCCGCTACGCCTGTGGATTATCGCTGGGCAAGCGGTTTTGAAACACTTTTGGGCTATCTTTTTTTGTCCGGAGAAACGGCACGTATTGATGAAATTTTAGATTTACTGTTTGATAGTGAAATTGAATAAAGGCCACTGGGCTGAAAGGATTATATATGGCAAATTATGATGAGCGTAAAGGCGGAAAGTCTAATCACCGCAGCAATTACGGTTCCGACGGAAATCGCGAACGACGCTCTATGCGTGAGGAAACGAGACGCTTGCATGAGGGGGCAGGACGCGAGGGAACCGGTCAAGGACAACGCAGTTACCGATCCAGAGGGCCGTCTTGGGCTAAAAATACCGAAAAGCGAGACTTGGGCGAACGCCCCTATCGTTCTGGCCGTCAGGAGGGACGCAGTTATGGTTCTGAGAGCCCCGGAGCTGAGCGTGGTGAGCGTCGTTTCGATCGAGAGGGCGGACGAGAGGGTGGACGTAGAAACTATCCGGCAAGTCGCCCTTATACTGAAAAATCCCGTCGTCGTGAAGAGGGAGATCGTGGTGAACGCTCCGGTTTTTATCGTGAGGATGGAGCGGATTTCAGACGTGGTGGTCGAGCCGGTTTTAATCGAGGTGAGCGATCCGATTTCCGCTCGGAAGACAGACGTGAAACTCGTTCCGGCTTTCAACGTGAATCTTTTTCCGGATCCCGAC
>CAYFRY010000010.1:0-1155 GCA_964345665.1 uncultured Oscillospiraceae bacterium | reverse complement strand
TTAGCGGATCGTGATGTGCATCGCATCAATAACGATGATTTCAGGCATTCAAGACGGGAAGAATATCCTGCCGTAGAATTGCGTGAGGACCGTTTAGAGGGCAGAAACCCTGTTCAGGAAGCCATCAAAGCGGGACGCACCATAGATAAACTTTGGGTGCTGCGCAGCCCGGACGGGAAAGTGGAACCTGCTTTGCTGGACATGGTCTATGCCGTAAGAGATGCAGGAGGAATTGTGGTTGAGGTCGAAAAGAAAGCCCTTGACAAAATGTCTCAGACGCACGCGCATCAAGGTATCATCGCCCAAACGGCGATGCATGACTATTACGAAATCGAAGATATCCTTGCCGAACTGAAAGAGAAAAATGAAAAACCGTTTATTCTCCTTCTGGATGAAATTCAAGATGCCTATAATCTCGGCTCCATTCTTCGTATCGCAGATGCGGCCGCAGTCCATGCCGTTGTTTTTCCCAAACGCCGCGCCATCGGTTTGGATGCTGTGGTTGCGAAAGCTTCTGCCGGGGCGATTGAGCATGTCAAATGCTGCCGAGTCAACAACCTGGTACAGACTATTGAAACGCTGAAGAATGAAGGGCTTTGGATTGTCGGAACTTCCATGGACGGTGAGGTCTATTATGAGGGCAATCGCCTGAACGAGGCCATCGCCATCGTCATCGGCAGTGAAGGGGACGGTATGCGTCCTTTGGTGGCTAAACAATGTGACTTTACGCTCAGCATTCCTATGCTTGGCCGGGTCAATTCTTTAAATGCGGCTGTAGCGACAGGCATTATTGTCTTTGAAGCGGTCAGGCAAAGAAATAAGCATGAGTGAAGTGACAGGCAGAAAACCAAGTGACGAAGAACTGGTTGAAGCTCACAGAGCAGGTGATAATTCGGCCTTTGAATTTTTGTTCAGGCGTTTTAATCCTCTGTTGAAAAGTTTGGCGGGTGCTGTTTCCAATGATCTTTTACCCTATGAAGACCTCATACAGGAGGGCATGCTGGGGCTCTTTCAAGCCGTCCAAAGCTTCGATGACGGAAAGGGCGTGCCTTTTTCCGCTTTTGCTAAACTTTTGGTAGATCACCGCATAAACGATGCTTTGAAACGAGAAAATCGAAGAAAAAATCGCATTCTGAGTGATGCGGTTTCATTACA
>CAYFRY010000009.1:14965-16645 GCA_964345665.1 uncultured Oscillospiraceae bacterium | reverse complement strand
ATAAAACAATACCTTGAACTTTTAATCTTCTTCTTTTCTGCTATCGTGATACTTATATAAAATATTCATTCTTTTATTTTTACTACCTTTAAAAATGATATTAGGATTTACCCTATAAACTCCGTCTTGTACGAAGGTCATAAAGTCGCTATCTATCAGTGCTTTTATGGTTACATTCACTGTTTTTGTACTTGCTTCGATGTTTTCTGCTATTGCCCTTTGAGTTCCTACAAATAAATTTTCTGAATTAATATTTTCAAGTATGTAATTTACAACCCTAATCTTTATAGGAACCTCTACTTGTCACATCGTTTTGGACCATCAGTTCAAAACCATGCCAGGTGTGGGCGGTGTTGTTGAAGACGGTATCCTGCCCGGCTTTGTGGCTTATGAGGCGGGGCAATCCTGTGTGGGCGATCACTTTGACTGGTTTGTCAAAACCTGTGTTCCGGCTTCTTACAAGACGGCGGCTGCGGAACAGGGTGTCAGCATTCATAAATATTTACGTGAAAAGGCTCGTGTTCAAAAGCCGGGTCAACACGGACTGATTGCTCTGGATTGGTGGAACGGTAATCGCTCGGTGCTTGTTGACAATGATTTAACGGGTATGATGCTGGGCATGAATTTACAGACGAAGCCTGAGGATATGTATCGTGCCTTGATTGAAGCGACTGCCTTCGGAACCCGAGAAATAATGGATGCTTTTGAAGAGGCCGGTATTCCTACAGATGAGCTCCTTGCTTGTGGAGGGATTGCCTCCAAAGACGATATGATGATGCAAATTTACGCTGACGTGTGTAACCGAAGCATCAAGATTTCAGCCTCTGATCAAACTGTTGCATACGGTGCTGCGATGAACGGAGCTATGGCTGCAGGTAAAGCGGGTGGCGGTTTTGACGACATTGCGGAAGCTGCTGCGGCTATGCCTAAGCTGCGTGAACGTGCTTTTGAACCGATTCCTGAAAATGTGGAAATTTATGATCGTCTGTTTAAGGAATACCAAATTCTGCATGATTATTTCGGTCGTGGGGCCAATGACGTAATGAAGCGTTTGAAGGCCATCGCAGCTGAGGTAAGTGCGAGTGAAGATTGAGCGTGTGCGCAGAAACGGTTGGTCCATTGTTTCAATAAGCTCTCCTCTCAATTGAGGGGAGTTTTTTGTTGAAGCACTACATAATTGATAATAAAATATAAATATAAAAACATTCTTAAATATCAAGAGAAGAGGAAAAGGCATGGATAATAAGAAAGAATTAAGGATAGGTGAAAGTCTTTTACCTGAGCAAAAAGAAAAAATCAAAACGATAGCTTATGCTATTCTACTGGCTCTGTTAGTGCTTACTCTTTTAATTATCTTTATTCCTATAAGAAGAAACATCCCGGAAGGGTACATTGTAATGGGTTTTGAAGAGATTGGTGTGCTCCTTTACGTTATCCTTATCACCATGGTTGTAGGTTTCTTCTTAATTTTACGTCGTCTGAAAAAGTGAGTGCTTAGACACGTGTAGGCCATGATATCTGATCGAACGTTGTTGCAGGTTGGGCGGTGACGAGGCGCCTGCACCCCCGTGGACCTCAGCAAACTTGAAAAACGTGCCGGTCGTGGTACGGATTTCAGGTTCTACGCGGTGACGAGGCGCCTGCACCCCCGTGGACCTCAGCAAACTTGAAAAACGTGCC
>CAYFRY010000009.1:7786-14865 GCA_964345665.1 uncultured Oscillospiraceae bacterium | reverse complement strand
GGTCGTGGTACAGATTTCAGGTTCTGTGCGGTGACGAGGCGCCTGCACCCCGTGGACCGTTACAAAATAAAGTAAATTGTAGCACTCACAACTCCAAGGCGCCTGCACGCATAAAAAAGAGGGCACCCCCGCGAGGCACCCTCTTCATTAATCAAACTAAAGTCAAACAACTTATACGTTGAAAGCTTTGCGGCCGGGATAGATGGCCTTGTCGCCCAGTTCTTCTTCGATGCGGAGCAACTGGTTGTATTTCGCAACACGGTCTGAACGGGAAGGAGCACCGGTTTTGATTTGACCGGCATTGGTGGCCACGACGATGTCTGCAATGGTCACGTCTTCGGTTTCACCGGAGCGGTGAGACACAACGGCAGTGTAGCCGGCTTTAGCAGCCATAGCCATTGCTTCGAAGGTTTCGGTCAAAGTACCGATCTGGTTGACCTTAACAAGGATGGAGTTGGCGGCGCCGAGCTCAATACCCTTCGCCAAACGCTTGGAGTTGGTTACGAAGAGATCGTCACCGACAAGCTGAACTTTATCGCCTATTCTTTCGGTGAGCTTCTGCCAGCCTTCCCAGTCATCTTCGGCCAAGCCGTCTTCCAGAGAGATGATAGGATACTTGCTGGTCATTTCCTCCCAGAACGCAATGACTTCGTCACGAGTCATGAACTTATCGGATTTCCAGAAATAGTAGTCGCCTTCACGACCATGAGCCTTCGCCTCTTCATAAAGCTCGGTCATAGCAGGGTCCATCGCAATATGGAAGTCTTCACCGGGTTTGAAACCGGCTTTCTCGATAGCGGTGACCAGATACTCAAGCGCTTGCTCATCGGAGGAAAAGTTAGGCGCGAAGCCACCTTCGTCACCTACGGATGTAGCATAACCATCTTTTTGTAAAACACTCTTCAGAGTGTGGAAGACGGTCGCGCACCAACGCAGAGCCTCTTTGAAGGAAGGAGCGCCGGTGGGCATAATCATAAACTCTTGGAGGTTGACGCTGTTATCGGCATGTTTACCACCGTTAATGACGTTCATCATGGGAACGGGTAAAGTTCTTGCTTGTGTGCCGCCCAGATAGGTGAAAAGGCTTTCTTTACGGGTTGCAGCTGCTGCTTTAGCGACGGCCATGGAAACGCCGAGGATAGCGTTAGCACCCAATACGGCTTTGTTCTCGGTGCCGTCTAGGGCGAGCATCTTCATGTCAATACCGTACTGATCAAAAATATTCATACCGATGAGGGCGGGAGCAATTTTTTCATTCACATTGGCAACGGCTTTCAGAACACCTTTACCCAAATAGCGTGCTTTGTCTCCGTCACGGAGCTCAACTGCTTCGAATGCACCGGTCGATGCGCCTGAAGGAACAGCTGCACGGCCCAAAACACCACAAGAGGTGATGACATCAACTTCGACGGTGGGGTTACCACGGGAGTCCATTACTTCTCTGCCTTTAATGGCGGCGATGGTTGCTGCTTTCATACGATAAATACCTCCAAATTAGTAATCAGTTTTTTACATATTGGAATAAGTCCAACATTACCATTATAGCTTTTTATAGCAAGTTCCGCTAGGGTAGGCCCGAGCCGGGTCGTAAACCGAGCCGCGACCGGTCTTCAAAGCCGCAAAGCTTAATGGTGTTTTGAAAGATCGTCCTCTACAAAAACCGGATGTATTTAGATATATTTAATTGGATGTATGATTAATGAGTCCGCGCATTAATGGCCTGTAGCCAGTTTTTGCGTTGAACCATCTCAGGAACGGGAAGCGTTTTTTTACTGACCTTTTCAGCTGATCCGCCACCAATAGAGTATTTAGCGATAGGGCGCAAAATAAAGTCGGGAATCGCATGATTCCAGAGAAGGAAATCGGGACAATGGGTGAACTCAACGTATTCTCTTCCATTGCTGTGCTGATGTACGACTTCCATACCTCCCTCGTAGACCTCGCTGACTATCACCGCATGGCCATTGTAGTCTGAGCCGGGGCCGTACGCATAAACAAGGACATCTCCTCTTTCGGCTTCTTCATTACTGTAAGGAATGACGTCAAAATAGTTGATATTGGCAAAGTCATGCAATTCATTCGCATCACCGCAAATAACCTCGCCATAGTAATCAATAGGGAAAATATGGGCGGCGTAGTTAAAGACCAAGTCTACGCATTGATTGCCAAAAAGGCCGTCCTGATCGAATCCTTGATAGGTATCCGCATAATATTCTGCTGTAGCAAACCACTCTTCTTGTTGAGAGCTGGTAGCGGCCGATATTTGTGAAACAGGTGTCGCGGTTAAAATGCTCACAATTGAAACAAGGCTACATAGCAGAGCTATGAGTTTCTTTTTCATGATGTAATTATTTATCTCCGTTTATTCTGAATTTTATGTGAGAGATTGGCAAAAACGCTCAACAAGGGCGCATTCTAGCACGTATAACAGGTGAATAGCGATGATGCTTTGGGAGTCAAAGTAAATGTTTGGTGGCTTTGCCTGAAGTTTTTCTTTGTTTTCAGACGATTTTTGTCGGCATTACGGCTGAAATGGTATAATTTTTAGAGTTTATGAAATTCGCTTTCGGGCGAAAATTTGAGCTAAGGAGCTGAAAATGGCCATTCTCGGGGATACCGTTAACTATTCTATTGATGATTTGGAGGCCGGGCTGGTGCAACATGCGATTGCACATTATGTACGTCGCTGTGAAACAGGCTTCATGAAGGACTTGGCAGAAATTGCCTATCGCGTAGCGTGGGATCCTAAAATTAAAGCGATCTTCATATCGGGTCCGAGTTCATCGGGGAAGACCACCTTTACAGACAGGCTGGCTTCTGCTTTGCATATGCACGGCAGACCGACCTGCGGTTTGTCTTTAGATGATTATTACAAGGATGGACTGAAGCCGAACTTTATAAATGGAAGGCCTGATCTGGAAAGTATAGATACTTTGGAAGTGCCTCTAATGGTTGAACAGATAAAAACACTTTTAACCGGAGCCAGTGTTCAAGTACCTACCTTTCAATTCTCTACACGGACAAGAGTCATGAATCCGGATAAAATTTTACGTGTCCCGCCACGTGCCGTTCTTCTAGTGGAGGGCTTGCACGGCTTGTCGCATGAGATATCGGGTGCTCTGGAAGAGGGTGAGTATATTAATGTCTTAATCATGCCCTATGCCACACTTTTTGCCGATCGAAAACTTTTAGGCCCCAGAGAAATCAGAGTGCTAAGGAGAGTGCTTCGCGACCATGGCCACCGAAACACCAATCCGCTTACCACTTTGGACTACTGGCCCATGTTGGACTATGCTGAGGAACGGATTTTTCCTGAATATATCGCAAGGGCACACTATTTTGTGAACTCGGCCTTAGCCTATGAGTTCTGTGTCATTCCGCACATGGCACGTGACTTGATAAAGAAAGATATACAGGCTTATGAAAAGGGTACTTTGGCTAAACCTCGGATGTTCCGGGGACAGGAAGATTATGTAGATATTGAGTCGGCGCTTCATTTTGCCAAAAAATTGAATAAGGCCTGTGCGAAATTACCGGTTATTGATGCCGAGATTGTGCCTTCTAATTCTATTTTAAACGAGTTTATTCTATAGGGAGGGCTTTGGATGCCTATTAAATTACCGAATAACATTCCTGCTGCTGAAACCTTGACGAACGAACATGTCTTTTTCATGTCTGAAGAGCGCGCATTCAGTCAGGATATAAGGCCGCTCAGGATTTTAATCCTTAACCTTATGCCTGAAAAAATTACTACGGAAACGCAGCTTTTCCGTCTCTTGGGAAATACGCCTTTGCAGGTGGAACCGAAGTTGATGTATACGGCTTCGTATCACCCGACCAATGTCTCGGATGACCATCTGGGTGCGTTTTATTGTACGTTTGAAGAAGTAAAAGAAGAGCTCTTTGACGGCATGATTATCACGGGCGCTCCGGTAGAACAAATGGCATTTGAAGAGGTTGCCTATTGGGATGAACTTTCTGAAATCATGGAGTGGAGTAAAACGCATGTTTATTCCACGATGCATATCTGTTGGGGGGCACAGGCGGGACTCTATTATCACTACGGGGTCAAAAAGTATGCCCTTGATGCGAAAATGTTCGGAGTCTTTCCCCATACGGTGGATTGGTATTCTCCGGTGAAGCTTCTACGCGGCTTTGACGATATTTTTTATGTTCCTCATTCTCGCCATACGGAAGTGCGAGCGGAGGATATACGTAAGGTAAAGGCTTTGAGGCTCCTTTCCAAGTCGAAGGAATCGGGTGTTTACTTGGTTGCGGATTTACAAGGCCGACAAATTTTTGTGACAGGCCATGTGGAGTATGATCCGAACACCTTGGAAAACGAGTATTTGCGCGATAAGTCAAAAGGGCTTGAGATTGCTATTCCTAAAAACTATTATCCGAATGACGACCCCTCAAAGAAACCTATTGTGCGTTGGCGCTCTACGGCCAATTTGTTTTTTGCCAACTGGCTCAATTATTATGTCTATCAGGAAACGCCATTTGACCTGAACGAGCTCAAACGGGGGAGGACTTAGTAAGAGATGCGGTTTATCAAGCTGAATACAGGTGCAGACCTGCCCATGATCGGTCTGGGGCTTTATAAAATAACTTCTTACGAAGAAATGGAAGAGGTGATTGGCCGTGCCTACGAAGAAGGTTATCGTCTCTTTGATACAGCGGCCATGTATTTGAATGAAACGGAGTTAGGCCGGGCGATTGAGGAGCTGAAGCTGCCGAGAGAAAAGCTTTTAATTACAAGTAAGATATGGAATGATGCGCAGCGTTCGAATCTTGTTCGCGAGTCTGCGGAAGAGAGTCTCAGACGTCTACAAACGGAGTCGGTAGATTTGCTTTTGCTTCATTGGCCGGTGCGGGAAAAGATGAGAGAAAGTTGGGCTGTTTTGGAGCAGCTTTATTATGAAGGCAAGGCAAAGGCCATCGGGGTTGCCAATTATCTGGAAGCGGATTTGAAAGAGCTGATGACGTTTGCGAAGGTTAAGCCTGCGGTTAATCAAATTGAGATACATCCTCGTTTGAATCAGAGTGAACTGAGACGTTTTTGCCAAACGGAAGGAATAGTGGTTCAAGCGCACTCGACTATCATGCGAGGGCGGCTCTTAGACAATGAGCTGCTGAATTCAATCGCGAAGGATTATGGAAAAACCGCCACTCAAGTGATTCTGCGCTGGCATCTCCAAAATCAGGTGGCCATGATTCCTAAAACAAGTAAAGTCGAGCGGCTACGTGAAAATATGAACATTTTGGACTTTCAGCTTAATGAGGTGGAAATGGCAGCCATTGATGCCATGAACAAGGGTGAACGCTGTTGTGCCGACCCGCTGACTTTTGATTTTTAAAGAAATTCGGTGATGAAATGTATACGCTGACGAGAGAAGCTCAACAACGTCTGGATGCTAAGGCCGAAGAACAAGGCTTGCCGGGCCTTCTTTTGATGGAGCGAGCGGGGTCGGCTGTTGCCCGACACATTTTAGCTTTGTGTCCGCGTGAAACGCCGGTTTTTATTTTTTGCGGTCAAGGAAAAAATGCGGGTGATGCGTATGTTCTTGCGCGTGTGCTCTTGGCGGCCGATTATCAGGTCCGGCTTTGGGAAATTGCTCCGGACAGAGCGAAGGCAGCAGAACTTGCAGGAAGTGAAAGCGGGAGCATGCGACGGGCGCTGCGCGCAATGGGCCTAGAGCCCAAGCCTCTTCCTCAAGAGGATTATTCCCTAAATGCCTTTTTTTCGGACCTTAATAAGATAGGTTCCGTATTTCTTGTGGATGCCCTGATAGGTACCGGCTATCAAAGTAGTAGGCTGCTTGCCGGGCTTTGGTCGAAAGTGACGCAAGCACTCAATACGCTTCAAAAAAATCCTGCGGTCACACTTTTATCCATCGATATTCCTACCGGTGTCGATGCAAACAGCGGACGGGTCGATGCGGCTGCCATTCAAGCGGATCGGACTGTCAGCTTTGAGTACCCCAAAACCGGCATGATAAGTTACCCGGGTCGAGGGCAGTGCGGAGAAATTGTCCTTGAAGGATTAGGTTTAAGTCCCGATTTTTTATCTTCTTTTTGGCAAAATGAAAGGCAGTATGTCAGTTGGGTACAAAGTGAGGATTTCTCTTCCGACTTACCGGAAAGAGACGCAACGGCATATAAAAATCAATTTGGCCATGTTCTCCTTATTTGCGGCAGCAGAGGAATGGCGGGTGCGGCTATCTTAGCCGCACGTGCAGCTCTCCAAAGCGGTGTCGGTCTTGTCAGCGCTTTAGTAGCCGAGGATATTTATGCGGCATGCCTGACGGCGTTGCACTCCGTGATGTGGAGGCCCTACAGCCGTGACGCCTCAGATTTTGAAGTCGGACTTACTGAGCTGATGAAAGGAAAGGCGGCCTTGCGGTTCGGTACGGGCACTTCACAGATGCCGAAGTGGCAGCTTAAGGCTGTCTTAAAAGCTGCAGAACGTTTCCCTGCTCCTGTTCTCTTGGATGCCGAGGCTTTGAATTATTTGGCTGAGAACGCGGACTATGCGGTAGATTTTTTTGCCAATCGTGTGTCAGAAACTATACTGACTCCGCACAGCGGTGAGTTTAAGCGTCTGGCGCCGGATCTGAATGAAAAGGCAGAAGGACGTTTGGAGCTTGCGCGGATATTAGCCGATCGAGTCAAAGCCTATGTGATTCTTAAGGGAGCCGCTACGATTGTTGCGACACCGGAAGGTAAGCTTGCCGTCAACAGCAGCGGAAACAGCGGCATGGCCAAAGCCGGCAGCGGCGATGTCTTGGCCGGCATGCTCCTTGCGCTTTGTGCAAGGCCGGGCACAGAGATTGAAAGAGACATACAATTGGGCGTTTTCGCACATGGTTTGGCCGCAGACTTGCAAAAAAACGCAGCAGGTGTATATTCGGTTTGTGCTGAAAGCATCCTGGAGCGTATTCCTGAGGCACTTGATGTAATTAGAGGCATTGGACCTCAATGCGTGCTCAGGAAGGATTCATAGTAAAGAGGTGAGATACGATGCGACCTAAAAACTATATTATTAACCGCTCTTGGGCGGAAGTTAATTTAGATGC
>CAYFRY010000009.1:0-7776 GCA_964345665.1 uncultured Oscillospiraceae bacterium | reverse complement strand
CAGAACATTCAATCCATTCGAAAGATGACCTGGAAGAGCACGGAAATTATGGCGGTTGTTAAAGCGGATGCCTACGGCCACGGCGTGGCCCATGTAGCCAGTACCCTTCTTGACAACGGAGCGGATCGATTGGCGGTTTCCCTTATAGATGAGGGGATTGAATTAAGGCAAATGGGTATCCGCGCACCGATTTTGATTTTGAGTTATTCTGACCCGCGTCGAGCCCATGAAATTGTGAAGTATCGTTTGACACAAACGGTTTATTCTTGGGATTTAATCCATGCGCTCAATGATGCGGCTCACTACTTGGGTCAAGTGGCTCCCGTGCATGTGAAGGTGGATACTGGCATGGGCCGTGTTGGTTTAGCCTGCGGTTTTGATACGGTTAATCAGATTAAGGAGATTAACAGCCTCCCCAACGTGACGGTGGAGGGTGTATTTACTCATTTTGCGACGGCGGACGAACAAGATACGAGCTATGTACGCCGTCAATTTGATCGCTTTATTACAATATGTGAAGAGTTGGAAAAGGCCGGTGTTTATGTGCCTATCAAGCATTGTTGTAATTCGGCGGCGACCTTACGCTTTCCCGAGATGCACCTGGACATGGTCAGGCCGGGACTCATTTTGTACGGTATGATGCCCGATAACTGTGAGTCTTTTTCCGGTCAATTCAGACCTGCAATGAGCCTGAAATCCAATATTATCATGACCAAGAAAGTGGCGGAAGGCCAGGCCATCAGTTATGGTGCGAAGTTTGTGACCGAGAAGGAGAGCCTCATTGCGACCGTGCCAATCGGTTATGCGGACGGTTATTCGCGTAGCATGAGCGGTAAAGCACGGGCACTGATCAGCGGGCTTGAAGTTCCTGTAGTCGGTAATATCTGTATGGATGCCTGTATGATGGATGTCAGTGCTATCGACCCGACTCCGCAAGCAGGAGATGAAGTGGTGCTTTTCGGACATCAGATGGATCAAAACGGACGTTTGCAAGTCATGCCGGTGGAGTCTTTGGCCGAGTGGGCAGGAACGATTAACTATGAGATGACTTGTTCTGTCGGAAAAAGAGTTCCCCGCGTCTACCTCAGCCGAGGGAATGTGGTTGATATCACGAGTAGAATTTGGTGAATTCATGATGAGGGCTCATGCTTCTTCTGCTTTTTCTCAATCTTCTCCTTCTGATTCCAGGCCACGTTGGCGGGTTCGTTACGCAACAATAGATCAGGCTGAAGCCATCTATGCTTTGGTTCAAAGCGGGATGCGTCACTATGCTCTTGCTTCGGGTTTGGATGAGGCTTCTTGCCAACAATTGACTGCCCTGCACGAAGAACTGTCGACGGTCCGAAACGATATCGAAAACGCACTTGTTTTAGTGGGAACAAGTGACGGAGACGTGGTCGCGAGTCTGCGTTTGAAGGCTTTGCCTGACTATTTGAAGGAGGCGATTCGTGAAGTGGGCTTGGCTCATGTAGAGACTGACGACCTTTTATGTTTGGACACAATACCTAATACGCAGGTAAGCGTTTTACCTACTTATGAGCCCGAGGATTATTTTTTACTTTCCCGTTTTGTGGTCGACGCCTCTCATCGTGCCAATGGTTTGGGGGCGGCCTTGATGAGGGCGGCCTTGCGTTTATCGGCAAGTGAAGGGAAGAAGGGCCTCTTTTTATTCAGCGCTGCGGAAAATCACGCGCTCATCAATTTTTATCGCGCCTTCGGTTTTGAAATTCAGAGTGTGTCGGGTAGCCGTGGTTATGCCAGGGCCCTTCTTTTTGCGCAGACTCCGGCTTTGGATTGATTTGCTTACAGTTGTAGCCTGCTGTAATGCATGCGAGCTTGGTGAACTTAAACGAAAACTTCGTTCCCGCTTAAGCGAGTAGGCTTACCAAGACCGCCTTTTGAGCATGTAGGCGATTTTCAGCTTCATCGAAGACACGACTTTGGGGCCCTTCAATGACCTCATCCGTTACTTCAAAACCACGATAAGCAGGTAGGCAGTGCAGGAAGATGGCATCTGTCTTGGCCAATGACATCATTTCACGATCCAGCGTAAAGCCTGCGAATTGGCGTACACGCTCAGCCTTTTCGTTTTCCATGCCCATACTCACCCAAGTATCCGTATAGACCACATCTGCACCGGCAACAGCCAGATCAGGATCATTCAACAAGGTGACTGTAGAGCCGGAAAGCGCCGCGGCTTTCATGGCATTGTTTACGCATTGTGCGTCGGGTTCAAATTGAGAGGGCGTAGCAATGGCGATATCCATCCCCACTTTACTGCAACCGTGTAATAGAGAATTGGCCATGTTATTTCCATCGCCGATGTAGGCCAGTTTTAAACCCGAAAGCCTGCCTTTTTCCTCGCGAACCGTTTGTAAATCCGCTAAAACCTGGCATGGATGTAAAAGATCCGTTAAGGCATTGATGACAGGAATAGAGGATTCCGAAGCCAACTCGATGACCTCATTATGGCTGTAAGTACGAATCATGATACCGTCCAAATAACGTGACAGAACTCTTGCGGTGTCGGCGACCGTCTCCCCACGGCCCAGTTGAATCTCACCGGACGATAGGAAGAGCGCATGACCGCCCAGCTGGTACATTCCTACCTCAAAAGAGACACGTGTACGTGTCGAAGACTTGGAGAAAATCATGCCCAGTGTTTTCCCGGCCAGTAAAGGGTGCGCAACCCCGGCCTTGTTCTCCGCTTTGAGCTTATCGGCTAAATCCAAAAGCGCAGTAATTTCGGTAGTGCTTAAATCATTCAAACTTAAAAAATCTTTCATTTCAGAGCATCCTCCAGGGCTTTAACAAAGAGATCGATCTCATCTTCCGTGATAATCAAGGGTGGTAAAAGTCTTAAGGTGTGAGGCGCAATGGCATTAATCAAGACGCCTCTTTCTTGCAAGGCAGAGCGTAAAACGGGCGCATCAAAGACCTCACTCTCAATACCGAGCATCAGACCGAAACCACGAATTTCAATACGGATTTGTAAGCGTTCAGCCATGGCCTCAAGGGCGGAACGGAAGTAATCGCCCATATCTTCAGCATGTCTTATCAAATCCTGAGCTTCGATTTCATCTAATACACTTAAGGCCGTCGCACAAGCCAAGGGGTTACCGCCAAAGGTGGTTCCGTGATCTCCGGGAGAAAAGGCGGAGGCCAGCTCCGCATTTGCCAAACAGGCACCGATGGGCACACCGCCTGCCAGACCCTTGGCTAAAGTGATCGCATCGGGTTTGATCTCGTATAGTTCAGATGCCGTGAAGCATCCTACACGTCCCATACCGCTTTGGATTTCATCAATAATCAGGAATGTTCCGTTCGCACGGCAAAGCGCTGCGGCTTCCTGTATGTACTCGTAATCAACAGGATGAATCCCGCTTTCGCCCTGAATCAGTTCCAGAATGAGGGCACCGGTATCTTCGTTCAAAGCCTTTTTTAATGCTTTGATGTCATTAATAGGCAGGTAAGAAAAGCCTTCGGGCAAAGGGGCGTAGGCCATGTTGTATTTAGGTTGACCTGTTGCCGTGATAGTTGCCAAGGTACGACCGTGGAAGGAATTCATTGCGGATAAAATGCCGGACCTCGGTTTTCCTTTTTTGTAGAAATAGGCTCTAACCAGCTTAATAACCGTTTCATTGGCTTCCGCACCCGAGTTGGAAAAAAAAGCCTTATCCATACCCGTCATCTTACAAAGACGTTCGGCCAGTAAGGTTTGTGGCTGATTGTAATAAAGATTCGAGATATGAATCAGCTTAGAAGCTTGCTCTTCTATGGCTTTAAGCATGGCTTTATTGGCATGACCCAAGATATTAACCGCAATACCTGCCAGCATGTCGAGGTATTTTTTACCCTCTAAATCAAAGACGTAGCAGCCTTCACCTCGCTCCAAGGGTGTTCATATAATACTGTCGGTCACTTGCGATAATGGCCTTGGTTTGTTGACTGCTCATTTGTATGCTCCTTGTTGTCCGATCTTCCGCATCAGGCTGCGGTCGGCCTACTACAATTTCTCCCCGGGATGATAAGGTCTTTTGTTCTTGGTTAACATGGTACCGATACCTTTATGGGTAAAGATTTCAAGTAAAAGGCAGTGAGGAACACGCCCGTCAATAATATGTGCACGATGGACCCCGCGCTCCAGAACGTCAAGGCAGGAAAGAACCTTCGGAATCATACCGCCCGTAATTTCCCCGTTTTTAATCATGGGCGTGATTTCCGCTTCAGTTAAGACATGCATGATTTCTTCAGAGCCGTCTGCTTTGACACGTTTTACACCGCTTACGTCCGTTAAAGTGATCAGTTTATCCGCCTCCAGTGCCGCCGCGACTTCCGCTGCAACCGTATCCGCATTGATGTTATAACTCTGGCCTTTTGAGTCGACACCGATTGGCGCGATGACAGGGATATAATTCGCTTGATTAAGGGTCAAAAGCAAGCGTGTGTTGACCTGTGTGATTTCACCGACAAAACCATAGTCGATCGGCTTTCCGTCCTTGAATCGTTTAATGGGGCGACACTGTAAAATACCACCGTCAATACCGCTGAGACCGACGGCTTTAGCACCTTGTCGCTGCAGGCGAGCGACGATGTCTTTATTGGTTCGTCCGACCAAGACCATCTGTGCGACATCCATGGTTTCCTGTTTTGTGACACGAAGCCCGTCGATGAACTCGGATTTGATTTCAAGCAAAGACAGCATTCTATTGATATCGGGTCCTCCTCCATGCACAAGGATGGGGTTAAGACCGATAAATTTAAGCAAGGTGACATCCGCCATGACGGAGCTCTTCAGGTCCTCATCCAACATGGCATTGCCACCGTATTTAATGACGACGGTTTTCCCTGCCAAACTTTGGATATAGGGTAACGCTTCAATCAAGATCTGAGCCTTGATATGTTCGTCCAGTTGTGAGGTATCGACAAATTCTGCGACAAAGCCCTCTTTTTTCAAATCAGACATACGTCATATTCCCTTTCCATTCGTAGAAATATCAGTAAGGAATTATTATAGGGCAAAAATCAGCTCTGCCAAGCCTTCCGTCTCGGGATAACCCGCCAAAACATTAAGTGCCTGAACAGCCTGTGTAGCCGCGCCCTTACCAAGGTTATCCTGGGCGGAAAACACCTTAATGAGGCCGGAGTCCGGATCGAAAACAGGGCTGACATCGATATAGTTTGAACCCCTTACGGCAGCAACGCTCGGCATAACGCTGGGCTTAAGAATGCGCACGAAGGCATCGTACTTATAGAAGGACTCATAAAGAGCGTTGAGACTCTCGTTCGTATATGAGCGGTTTTTCCCATTCACTTTAAAGCTTTTAGCCAAAGGTCGCGCATAGGCCGTGACCATCATGCCACGTTTAAATGGAGCCAGATGCGGTGTAAAGGCAAGTTGCACCTCTTCTCCGGCCAGCTTGCTCATCTCCTGTACCATTTCAGGCTGATGTCTGTGTCCCGTGACGCCGTAAGGTTTATACTCTTCATTCATTTCACAGTAGCTATAAGCGACATCCGCTTTTCTTCCTGCACCGCTTACTCCGGAGACCGCATCCACAATCAGTGTTTGTGTTTCTACTAATCCTTGTTTCAGTAAAGGCGCCAAGGTCAAAATTCCTGCTGTGGGATAGCAGCCCGGATTAGAAATCAGTTTGGCGTCTCGTAAGGCCTCACGATACAGCTCCGGTATGCCGTAGACGGCTTCCTTAAGCAGCTTGGGAGCGGGATGCTTTAATCCGTAAGCTTTTTCATAGACTTTGATTCTATCAAAGCGGAAATCACCGCTGTGATCCAAAACTTTTATGCCGTGCTCTAACAGTTCCGGAACATACTGTGAAGAGACACCATGGGGTAAAGCGGTAATCACCAAGTCACAAGAGGCACAGATAGTTGCCATATCTATAGGCTGCAAAATGATGTCGCAGAGGCCTTTAAAGGCGGGATAAACCTCAGAAAAAGCTTTACCCGTATAAGTTTGTGAACTCAGGTAGGAAAGCCTGAAACCGGGGTGAGCAAGTAAAACTCGCACAAGCTCCATACCAACATAACCGGTAGACCCAATAATTCCGACTCTCAATTTCTGACTCATACTATCCTCCAAAACGACATTCATGTTTGATGTTGTTTCCGAATTATTATAGACGAAAACGAAGAGTAATTGCGTAAAAAGCATTTATTTGTGAAAAGCTACAAATTTTGAAAGCGGATTTTGACTCGTGCGCAAATTAGATAAAAAACTCTTTGAAAAAGCATCTTAATTTAATTATTTAACAAATCATTTCGGCAAAGACCTGCTAAGAACGCTTTTGTTCACAAATTAAGCCTTTTTTTTTGTGTATTTTGGCGTGTAGGCAGTTTTCAGACCTAATGCTATATTGGGTACTGAAAGTTGGCAGCACTGTCGCTTAGGTATATTTTTCCTAGCTGAATCGTTGCTCAAGTAATTATTGGAAATTAATTGGAGGAGAATATGGCAAACGTAATTTTAGAACATGTCTACAAGAGATACGAAGGTGGCGTCGTCGCCGTTAGTGACTTTAGCCTTCATATTGAAGACAAAGAATTTATCATTTTGGTCGGTCCGTCCGGTTGTGGTAAATCTACCACGCTGCGCATGGTTGCCGGTCTGGAAGACATTTCTGACGGTATCATTAAGATTGATGATAAGGTCGTCAATGATGTACAACCCAAAGACCGTGACATCGCAATGGTTTTCCAAAACTACGCGCTTTATCCTCATATGACGGTATATGACAACATGGCATTCGGTTTGAAACTTCGTAAAATGCCTAAAGACGAAATCAAGCGCCGTGTTACCGAAGCTGCGAAAATTCTGGAGATTGAACAATATCTCGATCGTAAGCCCAAAGCTTTGTCCGGTGGTCAACGTCAACGTGTTGCGCTCGGTCGTGCTATAGTCCGTGACCCGAAGGTCTTCCTGATGGACGAACCTCTCTCCAACCTCGACGCTAAACTGCGTGTCCAAATGCGTGTTGAAATTACTCGTCTCCACCAGAGATTGGACACCACTTTTATCTATGTTACACATGACCAGACGGAAGCTATGACCATGGGTACCCGTATCGTTGTTATGAAAGACGGTTTCATCCAACAGGTCGATAGCCCCTCCGAACTCTACAGACATCCCGCCAACGCCTTTGTGGCCGGCTTTATCGGTATGCCTCCGATGAACTTTATCAATGGTCAAGTTGTAAAAACCGCTAATGGCATCGGCGTAAAATTCGGCAACATTGAATTGACCCTCGACCAAGCCAAGTACGATATTCCTGAAGTTAATGCTTATGTGAACAAGGACGTTATCATCGGTATTCGTCCTGAAGCAATGGATGACAACCTGGAGAATATTGCACAAAATCCGAAGTCCAAGTTCAAAGCTAAAGTAGACGTTGTTGAAATGCTGGGTGCCGAGTCGTATCTCTATCTGGCTGTTGACGGACTGACCTTGACCGCAAGAGTCGATCCTACTACCAGCACCACAAAAGTGGGTCAGGAAGTAGAAATTATGGTCGATCCCATTCGTGTTGCTCTCTTTGACAAAGAGACCGAAGTAGCCATTAAAACCTGATTGACTGTCTAGTGAATCCTTGAAGTTATTAAGCCGTTCCGTTGTCATGTTTTGCATGCGTAACGGCTTTTTCATCTTCAGCTTAGAAACGGAAAACTTGCCAGTAGGGGATTAAAACGATAAAATAAGCTTAATATTTGTCAATCTGTACAAAATTCTAGTGCAAACTGTCGTGTTTCGAGAGGAAA
>CAYFRY010000008.1:11704-16702 GCA_964345665.1 uncultured Oscillospiraceae bacterium | reverse complement strand
CGCACCCAGTTTTTTTAATATGCCAGAGGAGTGTCCCCCGCCACCTGTCGTACAATCGACATAGCATCCGTTCGGCTTAATCTGCAAGGCCTCCAGGCTTTCCGCATATAAAACCGGTAGATGCCTGAACTCAGAAGATGCCTTTGACATCGTACTCGCTCAGGTCAAGGTTCGATAGAGACGTTTCTTCTTCTTTTTGTTTCTCGAAGAAGACTTTACTGCAAATTTCCAAGCCGGCGCCCATGTCAATGACATAAACATCGTCTCCTGCGACCACACCGATCTCACTCCAGAGCTCATCCGAAATACTGACTCTGCCCTGTCCGTCCATCGTACAGTAAATGGCTTCACCGACAATATCGCGGCGCATTTGTCTGGCCTTAGGATCCGTTCCGGCAAGATTCAAAATCTGTTCACGCACATAGTCAAACTGCTCTTCGGTATAAACCGCCAGATAACCCTTATCCAAAGCCTTCGTAACAACAAGATTCCGGCCCAGACTGTCTCTCAGCTTGGCCGGTATGAAAATACGTCCTTTGGCGTCGCTTGTGTGCGCGTACCTTGCCATTTCATCCTCTTTACAACCAGATTTGGTTCACCACGTTTCACCACGTTTGTGGGCTAATTCACCACGTTTCACCATTTAACTGTATTGTAATGGTAATTTATTGACTTTGCAAGGCAAATCTTATCGGCGCCCCTTTCGTCATAATTCTGTAATATTTCTGTCTAATAGTCAAGGGTTTTTTGGCTAATATTTTGCCACAATTACAACATTTAGACATTTTATGACTTCAGCAACACAAGATGTAACAAGCTTTGTCACGTTACTGTAATCTACTTAACATATTTTTGTCTTTTATAAAAAAGATAAAAAGAGGAGCACTATTGCTCTAAGTGCTCCTCTGCATAATTATTATAAACGAAAACTGAGATTAAGCTTCAGCCGTTTCCTCTTCGCTTGCTTCCGCAGCGACTTCCTCCGCCGCTTCGGCTGCAGCCAATGCGTCACCCACGGTGCTGCTCTGATCCGCATCCGTATAGGAAGTCGGCAAAGCGTCTTCGTCTTTATTTACTCTTTTCTTTTTCTCGACTACCTGAACTTCCGTGCCGTCTACGCGCGTATCGATAGGGGCTACTTCTTTAATGCTGATTCCGATGCGGCGCTCACCGTTCTTGACATCAATTACTCTGGCATCCACTTCCATGCCTTCGGATAAGACCTCATCCGGCTTGTTCAGGCGCATAGAGGAGATTTGAGAAATATGGCAGAAAGCGTCTAGGCCATCCGCAATTTCGATAAACACGCCGTAGTTGACCATGCGCATGACCTTACCGTGAACAACGGAACCCACGGGGAAGCGCTCTTCGATATTGTGATACGGGTCATCTTCAATGCGTTTGTAACCGAGTTTGATACGCTTTGATTCAGGATCGAACTCTTTAATATAGACTTGGACCACATCACCCACCTGAACAACCTCAGAGGGATGCTTTATACGTTTCCAGGAAAGCTCGGAAATATGACCCAAACCGTCTACACCGCCGATATCAACAAAAGCACCGAAATCGGTCAGACTGCGTACGATACCCTCATAGACATCGCCCACTTCAATGGATGACCAGAGCTCTTCGGCTTTTTTCTTACGTTCGCGATTCAACAAAACTCTTCTCGAACCCGAAACACGTAAACGACGTCTTTCCGCATCAAACTGTGTAACTAAAATCTCAAGTTCCTGGTTGGCGTAAGGAGTCAAATCCTGAACGGGACCCAATTCCAGTTGTGTTCTGTGAACATAAATATCCACACCGCCATAGGAAGCGATAACACCGTCTTTTACGACATTGGAAACCTTAACAACGATAGGTGTCTTTTCATTAAAAGCCTCTTCTACAAGAGCCTTGTGTTTACCGAAATCCACTCTCGCTTTAGACAGCAGGATTTCCTTACCCATGTCCGTGTTACGGATTGAACGAACATAGACGTCAATCTCTTCATGATTGGCGACCGCTTCATCAATATCAAAGTCAGGATTGTTTTTGAATTCATGAAGGGGGATACGGCCTTCCGACTTATCACGAACGTCAACATATACGTTCTCCGTGTCATATCTTACGATGACACCTTTTACTGTTGCGCCGCGCTTTAATCGCGGGATGTTGTCAATCGCGTCAGTAAAACTGATATCGCCCTGATCCGTCTGCTCGTTTTGATTGGCCAAAACTTCGTTCTCACTCATTATGTGAATAACCTCCATGATTAAACTTTCCGGCGAGGAAGCACCCGCTGTCACCCCAACCGTTCTGTCTTGCAAAAGGCCATCCGCCAAGAGCTGCTTCACCTGTTCAGGAGTTTCCAACAAATAACACTCACCACAAACCGAAGAACAAACTTCAAGCAGTTTATTGGTGTTAGAGCTATGCTTGCTGCCTATAACCAGCATCACATCGACTTTTTCCGCCAAATTTCGAGCTGCATTCTGCCTGTTTTCAGTCGCACCACATATTGTAACAAATATTTCTAAACTTGCAATTTTTTTCTCAATTTGTTCACAAATCTTTTCATATTCAGACACAGAGAAGGTGGTTTGGCTAACCAACACATAAGAAGGGTCAGGAAAATTCATCGTCTCCAAATCGGAAACGGAAGAAATGACCACGGCTTTACCCCGGGCGGCCCCTACAATACCGACTACTTCCGGATGTTCGTGATTACCTGTTACGAGCAGCGTTTTGCCCTCTTCTACCGCCTTCTTCGCCAAAGCTTGAATTTTCTTTACATAGGCACAGGTAGCATCTTCCACCACACAGGCCTTCGACTCCATCACTGCATAAGCGGCAGGAGGCAAGCCGTGGGCACGCACTAAAACCGTCGAATTGGGCACAAGTTCATCCACCGTCTCCCTAAGCACCATACCCTTGTCTTTCAGGTCCGCAATAACTTGGCGGTTATGAATCAACTCACCCAGCATACTGAGTTCGGCACTGCCCTGCCCTCGTAAGCGTCGCTGTGGCCATTCCTCAATCAGGCGATAGGCTAAGTCCGTCGCCCGAGCCACACCGCCACAGAACCCCGCCCGGGCTGCAAGCTTAATGCTTTTAGGTTTTTTCCCGTTTTCTCTCATCCTTCTGCATCCGGTTCAAAACGTATGCCCTGTAAGGCGTAGACACGGCGCATCAACTCTTGGGCCAAGTCCTCGTGGCTCGGTTTTTCACCTAAGCCTTGTTTCAAATCATCCAAGCGGAGTGCTTGACCGATAATGACACGGTTTCGTCTGAACAGCCTGTACGGTTTATTTATCGATACGGGGAGAATGGGGCAATTCATTTTTTGGGCAAAATAAATCACGCCGCTATTCGCTCGATGCGTCCCGGCCTGCTGTTTTTTCTTCACACGCGTCCCCTCCGGAAAAATGCCAAGGAAATCGCCACGCTTCAAAATCGAAAAAGCACGTTTGGCCGTAGTCAGCTCCACCTTCTGACGATTGACCGGGAAAGCACCGTACCAGTAGAAAAATCGATAGAGCAGTGGATACATAAAGAGTTCCGCCTTGGCCATCATATACACCCAGGGTTGGATATGACAAAGCAAAGCCGTCACATCAAACATAGACTGATGGTTTGAAACCACGATGAGCGGTCCTTTTTCCGGGATGTTTTCTTTACCGGTGAAGCGCAGATGAAAAAGAAACTGGGTCAGTCCGCGCAAAAGAGACAAGACCAGACGTTGGCCGAAATTTTCAGGCGGCCGTTTATCAATCGGTTCGATTTTAGGAGGATAAACTTTTCTTGAGTCCAAGGCGCTATCCTTTCGTCGGGTTTTGGCCCGTTATCAGAGCCTTTACTTCGGCGATCACTTCCTCTATGGACTTTCCGTCGCTGTTGAGTTCGTAGGCATCATCCGCCTTTTTAAGCGGAGCGATACTGCGGCTGCTGTCCTGACGGTCGCGGTAATTGAGGTCAGCCAAAATTTCTTGGTAGCAGATTCTTTGACCTTTACTTTCCAACTCAAGCTGGCGACGCCTGGCGCGTTCTTCAACAGAAGCAGTAAGAAAGATTTTGTATTCCGCATCAGGTAGTACCACGGTCCCGATGTCGCGACCGTCCATAACCACATCATAACGTTCGCCGAGGCTGCGCTGAATCGCGGTTAATTTTTTTCTGCAAGCAGGGAGGGCCGAAATATCGGAGGCCATAAGCGAAATTTCAGGCGTGCGAATTTCTTCACCGACAGGCTTACCGTCCAAGCTCAGTAAGGCACCTTGATCGGTGAGAAGCACATCCATACGGATCTCATCCATCATTTGAGAAACAGCCTCGGAATCCTTGGGATCGATGCCTAAATCCTTGGCCTTTAAAGCACAGGTACGGTACATCGCACCCGTATCCAGATAAAACAAATTCAGCTCTTTGGCCAGTGCCTTGGCAATCGTACTTTTCCCCGCTCCGCCCGGTCCGTCAATGGCAATACGCATGTCTCTCTCCTTTTGCTTCTCCGGTTTTTCTCTATATGTTTTTCTCTATATATTAATAATTCCTTTATATTGATGTTTTAAGCGTAGAACAAGATGGCCTATCCGACCTTATATCACACGATGACCGAAACCCAGGGCCACCTCATCCAAGTGCAAAAGCCCGATGCTGAAAAAGGTACAAACCGCCACCACATCATCCAGTCTGGCGATGCCGATTTTGCCACCGACACTGAGCCCCATAGCCTTAGTCATCATCTGCTTCACAGCCTCATGAGCCGCTCCGGCCACTGCCCCTTCTTCCGGGTGTGAGTTTCCGATCAAGCCCTCGCGTCTGGCCGCCACTACGGCACGTTCAATCAAGCGAGGGACAGCCGTTACAAAAGGTCCTCCAAAATCGGCCGCAGCACCTTGGATGCCCTGCCCTCTAAGCTTTTCACATAGCATTTTTTCTTCATCGCGATTGGCCGTCAGCGCAATACGAATCGCGGCGGCCGCCACACGTTTACTCAAACTGAGCGTCTCG
>CAYFRY010000008.1:9676-11694 GCA_964345665.1 uncultured Oscillospiraceae bacterium | reverse complement strand
GTCAAGCTCATCTTCCGTCCAATCCGAATCCTTCTTGCACTCCAGCATTTTTACCTGTTCCCTGTTTATTTTGTGCATCCATGATTAAAGGGGTAAAACCGCCTCCCGAATGCTTCCTACCGTATCGTCCAAACCCTTCTTCTCTAAACGTTTTTGGAAAAACTTCTCCGCGACTTGAGGGAACATGGCGTAAGTCAGGACATCTTCTTCTGTCTCAATGTAGCGGGCAGCTTCCTTTCTGACCTTCTCCAATTCAGGCTCAAGGAAATCGGCCGGCCTTTCCGTAATCGCGGTTTCATCCCCCAGTATTTGTCTGATAAATTCCGCTTTAATCGGTGCAGGTGTTTTACCGTATTTGCCACGTAAAATATCTTTCGATTCATTGGAGACTAGTTTATAGCGCTCCCCACTGATGACGTTCATCACCGCCTGGGTTCCTACGATCTGGGAGGAGGGCGTCACAAGCGGCGGGTAACCGAAGTCTTCTCTTACACGCGGCACTTCCGCCAGCACATCGTTAAGCAGCTCCGACTTTCCGGCCTGCTGCAATTGGGAAACGAGGTTTGAAAGCATGCCGCCCGGCACCTGGTAGCGTAAAGCATTGATATCAACACCCAGGACCTTCGTGCTGATCAAACCGCTTGCCAGATATTTTTCTCTCAGTACTCTGAAGTGCTCGGCAGCCATGCTGAGTTTTTCAAGATCTAGGCCTGTGTCGTACTCCGTATTTTCCAGAGCCGCCACGAGTGGCTCGGTCGGAGGCTGAGAGCTCCCCATGGCGAGCGGACTGAGGGCGGTATCGACAATATCAATGCCGGCCTGAACCGCCATGAGATAAGTCATTGAGCCGAGGCCCGTCGTGTAATGAGTATGGAGCTCAAGGGGTAAATCGACCTTGGCCTTTATCGCTTTGACCAGAGCCGAGGCCTCAAAGGGCTTCAGCAAACCGGCCATATCTTTAATGCAAATAGAATCGGCGCCCATATCCCGCAAGCTTTGACAATCTTCGGCAAAATGCTCCAAAGAATGATAGGGGCTGTTCGTGTAGGCAATACAGGCCTGAGCATGTGCTTTCATAGCGCGCTCTATGTTCCGGTAGTCGTTAAGGGCGTCAAAAATGCGGATGATGTCTATACCGTTCTCAACAGATTTGGCGACAAAAGCATCTACCATATCATCGGCGTAATGCCGATAGCCCAGGAGATTTTGACCTCTGAGCAGCATTTGGAGCTTAGTCTTGGGACATGCTTTTCGAATTTTTCTGAGTCGCTCCCAAGGATCCTCGCCCAAGAAGCGAACGCAGGCGTCAAAAGTCGCACCGCCCCAGCACTCAAGAGCATGAAAGCCGATTTCATCGAGGAGCGGAAGGGCCAATTCCATTTCAGAAAAACACATACGCGTCGCCGCCATAGATTGATGGGCATCACGCAAAATCGTTTCGGTTATTTTCAGTTCGGCCATGATTTACTCCTGTATGCTAAAGAGCAAGTCACCTGCATTAACGGTTTTACCCTTACTTACAGCAACTTGTACGACAGTCCCCGCCTTGGGAAAAATAATCTCGTTTTCCATTTTCATGGCTTCAAGTATACAAAGCACCGTATTGGCTGCGATGCTTTGGTCCTTCTCCACTTTGACGTCAAGGATGGTCCCCGGCATAGGCGCAAGCACAGCGGTGCTGCCGGCTGGAGCGGCGGAAGGAGTCGTTTCTTGAGCCGGCACTATCTCCGCTTCTTTCGCTTGTAAAGAGGAGCTTTGCACCGGAGCGGCTTGCGCGTCCGTCGCAGCTTGGCTTTGGACGTCAGCTGCCGTTCCGGCCGAGCGGTAAGACTCGGGAAGCTCTTCTACTTCCACTTCATAAGATTTTCCATTGACCGTGATTTTATATAAACTCATCTTGCTTTAATCCTTCCTGCTTTGTTTTCAAAATTTTTCATTGGCTGCATTGGCTTGGTTTTGCCAAAACACAATCAAAGTGCATCCGCTGAGCGTTGCAGAGCACGGTAGAGATAAGGACG
>CAYFRY010000008.1:6461-9666 GCA_964345665.1 uncultured Oscillospiraceae bacterium | reverse complement strand
AGCTGCCGCATCGGCGAGCGACGAGTAGCGCTCGCCCAGTTTTTCTGCGAGTTGATCACGTTCGTTAATCGGATCCGGGCTGGCTTCCAAATCTTCTGCTCCGAAGAGACTCAAAGCTTGTTCACCGCTTAAAAGGCCGAGTGTGGCAATAGGCCAGGCATAACTTGTTTGAAAGCCCGAAAAGCCTGCGCTCATGGTCAGAAGAGCCGTGCCATAGGCTTGGCCGAAATAGAGATTGATTCGCCTGAACGGATAGTGACGAAGGAGAGTCGCCAAGTTCGACGCGGCCGAAACGATGCCGTCGTGCTCCGCCTCAACACCCGACCCGATCAGAACATCACCGTTTAAGGTAAGTAGTGGGAGTTTAAAAGCACCGGCCAATCTTAGAAACTTGTTAATCTTTTGTACCGCTACATTTGTAATGGGAGCACGGTTTTGAGCAATAACAGCTACGGCGGCCCCGCCCAAGCGGGCCAGTTGACAAGACCAAGCCGGACAAAACTCACGGTAGACAGAAAGCCGACTTTTATCGTCAAAGATCTGTTCCGTGACTTTATCAATATTTATACCCCCGTCATCGTCATCGGAAGCCTCCGCCATTTCATTCAGTTCCGGGGCAAGGCGATTCGGATTATCGCTCCACTCTTTTTTTCTATCACCATAAGAGAGGAGCTGCCTTACGATAACGGCTACTTCCTTATCATCTTGTGCGACGAAAGCGGCAAGCCCCGTCTTTTCCGCCTGAATGTCAGGTCCGCCGATTTCTTGAGGAGAAAGCGTGCTTTGGCTTTGGGCTTTTGTCACACCGGGACCTTGAAGAAAGACTCCACTTTTTTCAGCCATCATGATCACGGCAGTGGCCTGAGGAAGCAGCAGACTAAGAGCCCCCGCTACAGGACCTTTCACGATTGCAAGCGTCGGCACTTTTCGGGAAAGATCGGCAAAAGCACTGAGCATGTCGCCCAAAGCATTTAATGCTTGCAGTCCTTCCTCAGCCCGCACCCCGGCTGAATCAAATATCGCGATAAGAGGTGCGTTTTCTCTTTCCGCCTGTTTGCAAATTTTAACAAATTTTTGTGCGTGGATTTGACCCACCGCGCCTTTGTAGACTTCAGCATCCTGTGCCGCAATCAATACCGCCTTTTGGTCAATACTTCCACTTCCGCAAACCAGACCGTCTCCCGGGACGGCAGGACGCTTATAAGCAATATAGCCGGGGCTGCTCAGAAAACTGTCCTGTTCGGCAAAACTCGCCTCATCCAACAAGGTTCTTACAAAACGAAGGCATTCGGATTGTCGATCGGACGGCATTTGAAAGGCTTGCATTTTTTTGCGTGAGCCCATAATATTCCTCATTTCTCCAGCCGGGGGCGCTTGTCACTCGGCTGTCATTTTTCGCTCGTTTTTTATTATAGAATAAGTCTTTCATTTTGGCGAAAAATTACTATGGCTTTTTCCTTCGATTTTTTGGTTTTTGGACGCATCGTTCCGATTTTTGGATCTACTGTTTTGTTTTTTTTTGAGATACCCCGTTTCTATGCCCATTGTTCAATGCATTGTTTCTATACCCATTGTTATATACCCGTTTATATATGCCCAAAAATTCAAGTTGTGCTTTTGGGGTTTCGTTGTAGTTTTGCTCTTTACCTACTTTCGCCCAAAAATTCAATTTGTGCTTCTATGGATTGCATCTCAGCTCCTCTCTAAAGCTAGATTTCTCCCATTATTTCAAGCTGTGCGGACTTAAAGTTCAAGCCAAAGGGTGACTTTATCGACACAACTTGAGAAAACGGACCAAACTCTGACATTACCTGTTTTGATCCGGCCATAATTTCAAGTCGTACAGGAATTATTTCTAAGCAAGTAATCACAAGTTGTAAAAATGCCCACTAATCTGTAAAAAATCAAAGTGGGGTTCAGATTAGATTTTATAAAGAAGGGAGTAATGTCTACACAACTTGAAAAAAAGACCGAATTTACGACCATGGACCATCCACCGAAAGAAAGAGGGATCAACTTAAACTATTTAGCCAAGCACAACTTGAAAAAGTGGGCGAAGTACAAGAAAAAGAACATCAAGCAAAAGCTAAAGCCAAAATCTAAAGCAAAAAGCCAAAGGCTAAGGCAAAGACGATAACACCGGAAAAACGGAAAAAACACAGACCAAATTAGTAACACAGAATATGTTCAAGAATTCAAAGACAATCTAATATACTTGACTTATTCATTGAAGCCTTCTCTTAAACTATTAAATACTGAAAATACTGAGGAAATGCCGAGGTCAGTTTATGCGAAAAATCAGAACCCGATTTATTTCAACCTTACTTATATGTTCCATGCTCTTTTCATTATTCCCTAAACAAATCCACGCACTTGAAAGAGCCTCAATTCCACTTAAGGCCAATCTCAAAGCGGTCAACACGGCCGACAACACGTCTTCAAAATATCACGATATTCGTTTTGAAGATGTTGCGTACCAACAAAATGTTGTGAGCCACAATGGAAAAATATTCGTTCCAATCAACGACGTGAAAAACTTCACAAACTACACTTGGGTAGAATCCCAATCCGCCTTTCATTTCAAGGACTATGGAAACAATCTTCATTTTCGCAGAATACACCTGGATTTAAAAAAAATAAGGCCTTTCTAACCAACGAAATCTCCAAGCAATACCCCCTTGAAATCATTAATGACCATGAGTACGGAACTATGGTTGAGTTGGCCCCCCTGCTGGTTATGATGAATATTGACGTCGTACCAAGTGATGCGTATTTCGTTTTGAGTACACCAAACGTCAGCTTCTCGCATGTCATTTCTAAAATCAAGGCTGCAGACATCCACTTTAATATTTTCGATGAATACGGTAACGGCGAAGTACAAACATTCTTAGGAAATCTCCTTGCCAGAATCTCGTGGTATGCAAGCTGGCAAAAACAAACTTTCCGAACAATGGATTTGGAGCGCTTTTTGGGCGGATACAGCCGTAACGACTATGAAAACGTATTTACTTCATTAATGACTGATGCCAGTGCACTGGAAAATGCACAGGATGAAAAATGGATTGAAAAAATTACTTTAGAAGATAGTATAAGTAATTTATCGGATAGGGAAAAGCAAATTGTTGATATGCGTTTTTATAAAGGAAAAACACAAATGGAGGTATCCAAGGAGGTGGGCATTTCCCAGGCTCAGGTATCTCGTTTG
>CAYFRY010000008.1:2202-6451 GCA_964345665.1 uncultured Oscillospiraceae bacterium | reverse complement strand
ACATCACCGTATTTTTAGGTTCAAGAAACGCACAAAAAGAAATTTACGAAACCTTCACCCTCTCGATTCCTAAAGAAAAGGATTTCATCGAAAATTTTCCGAAAGTCGTAAAAGCCGGAAACTTAATCAAAGACAGTGTCGATATCTACTTGAAACACAACAATTATTTCATTAAATCAGATAAAGGTAAAGCCAGGCTCGACAAACATAATGTGTTCGTAAAAATAATGAGCAATAAAAAAATAGCCAAACTATTCGGAGATCCTTACAAGGACAAAGATCCTAAAAAAGTAGAGGAAGCCTTGGACAAGAGCGCATTAAGCCAAATATGGAAGTCCATTTGCCTGATCTCGGAGATTGCTGAAATCATGATTATTTTAGACACTACGATTTCAGATCAGAGAGAAATGCTCGATACGGTTTATGGCTCAGAAGACAGAAAAAAGCTGAAGGTCAGGATGGCCCAGGAAGTTTATAATGGTTTCAGTGAAGATATTATAGATACTATAATCAGTCGTTCGGTTGATAAAGTTCTGGATGAGCTAGTAAAAAAGATTGTTGAAATCGGTCTTGACTCTGTCTTGACTTCCGGTACGGCTACGACTGTAGCCCTTGGCTACGGTTTATCAGACTTGTTTGTCGGCGTTTTTGACCCGCATGCCCTTAAAGGTGTTAATGATTTGGAAAAAGCCCCGCTATTCATGGACCTAGCAGAAGATGCCGAGCGTGTTTTTAAAGATAAAATAAGTTCGGGCAAATGTAATGAACCCACCTTAAATCAAATCAGATTATCCGCCTTGATGATCCTGTTATCGGAGAGACACGGTTGGGATACTATGTATAACCTTGCAAGTGCCAATTACGGTGCTAACAGTCTGGCTTACGGCTATAAGGTAAACATAGATAAAATAGATGAACTTACGGTTGCGCTTCATGCTTCTAAGGAAAGTCTCACCGGCGAAGCCTCTGATGAATTTAATAACCGTTTTGGAGAAATGACAAATGTTTTAAGCCTCGCTTTCAGTAATCTTAAAAAGCCGGCCGTCGCAACACCGACACAAACAACAACACCTTCTCCATCCAAACAGGCAGGCATTCCATTAAGCTCTGAAGAATTGTTCTCTATTCTGAAGGCCAATGATTGGTCTTTCATCAACGCATACGGTACGAGTCCAGCCACCCTCCTGTCCTTCACTGGCCCCAATACCATGATGACTTATGAAGCAGCAAACTTTACCAGCACAGACCACCTCGGTTTCTACTCACTTAATGAAGCAACCGGTATGGAAAATCAAACTTATGAAATCAGTGAAGGAAAACTGAAATTCTCCATTATTTATGGCGACTATGAACTTATGTACGATAAACAAAATAAGTGTTTCAGATCCTCCGAATACAATCGAATCGTCTTAGTCCCTTTGCCCGCTAAATTAAAGGCAAAAGAAGAAATGCTTGCCAAACAGTCTTTCTTACAGTCTGTGCTCACAAATTTGGGAGTTGTCCATTTCAAACTTCCACGAGAAACCTTCCCGGAAGATTATGCACCGACATACTTTGACCGGCCAGAAAAAAACGATTACTCCGGCTACAGCTGGCCTTTCTTCAGTCCTGATAGTGAACTCTTGTTTGTCTTATTCACCGGAAACAGCAAACAAGTTTCCGAGGCCACCGGCACGAACTCAAAGAACAGTAAGAAGCTCCTGAATCCTATCGGAGACTTAGACGGCGGTTTTACGCTTCCTGAGTTCACGATAAACAAAAACAATACCCAAACACTGGGTAAATCCGGGAACGAGGGGGTCTATATTACTTGGCCGACTCCGGAAACCGTAAAAACGTATTCTCAAAACAGCCGGGACTTGTTCAAGAAAATTGAAAAAATTCACAGCCGGACCCACTTCGAAGACATGACTCGAAGCAATCTCAATCTCAGCTTATACTATGACAATCTCTATCCCATGGGAGACAGATATTCACAAAACATGGCTGATGAAAACGAAAGATATGTTAACCAACAAACCTGGTATTATTTTGAACCCAGCCAGTCCGCTTCTTTCCCAAATAGCGGCATCGTTTTACAATTTGATAAAAATTCGGAAAAAATGGGAGAAGGAAGTGTCAGATTGTATCGAACCAACACCAACTACTCCATAGACCAAAGCCTTCCAAACGAGTATGAGCGACTGCAGTACGAATGGCGGGAACCTTTTATATTTGCCTTGAAAAAGCAAGCGAATTCCTTTACGGAGGACGGAGACAGAATCTTTGAACTGACAATGACCTCATACGATCCTGAGGCGGACTATATTATTGTAGAAATAACAGAAACAGACAAGTTTCCTTACACCTTCAATAAAGGCTAAAACCTAATCCAGCTCAGAAACTTGGTCGACACTTTGCTTCGCGCTTTCGAGTTTTTGCTCGAGTGCCTGAAGCGAGGAGTACATCAACATGTCCATCGGAGGAAGCTCTTGAGCGGAACTCAGATTCATGTCCAGTAAAAACTGTTGCGTGGTTTCATATAGGCCGGGGCGACCGGGGGCATCCAAGGTACCGACGTTGGCAATAAGCCCGCGCTCTTCAAGTCGCGTCATCAGGCTGTCGGAATTAACACCGCGTACCGCTTCGACTTGTGCGCGGGTAACGGGTTGGTTATAGGCAACCACTGCCAAGACCTCGTAAGCGGCCGGAGTCAGAGGGGCCAATTGACGCGGCTTGAAGAGGCCGGCCAAAATGTCGCGCAGCTCGGCTGTGGTGGATAAGACATAGGCACCCTTCACCTCTCTTAACCAGAGACCACGAGCGCTAGATTTAGCGTAGTCATCCCGCATTTTATGTAAAACGCCTTCAATCACCTCCGCAGTGTAGCCGGTGCACTCCGCCATCACATCTAAAGACAAGGGATCACCCGCCGCAAACAGCAGCGCCTCCAAAGCAGCCGGCAAAGACTCCGGTGAAACCGAAACGGGAAGGACGTCCTCAGCCCGTTCACCTTTCTCGGCTACAGCCTCGTCCGGAGCGGATTCTTCATTAAAAACTACGTTTTCTTTATTCTCTTGATTCATCAACACAATTCCTCCGGTCACCGTGGCTAGTTCCCATAGGCCTCAACTTCTTTGCCTAATTCCGAATTCTCAATCCACTCAGAAAACTCGGCTTCGTCGCTCCTGTCCGTTTCTGAAGCGGAAGTCGAAGACCTCTCCGGCAAAAATAACTCAATCGGCTCAAAAGGTCCTGTCTGCTTTGCATCAATGCGACGTCCGCGGAGCAGTTCAAGCACCGCCAAAAAAGCGGTCACGCGCTCTGTCTTTCCGGCTTTTTTCGGAAATAAGTCTGAAAAAAGAAATTGGCCGCCCTGACGGAGCTTACGCCAAATCAAACGCAACTTATCAAGCAGAGACACCTTTTCGCGACGAAGAATATGTTTCAAGCGTTCACTCAAATCATTAAAGCGCAGCGTGTTTCGCTCATTCAGCGAAGAAGCCGCTTTAAAAAACTTGGCCGCCACCAGCTGAATGTCTCCAACAAGTTCCGGTGCCAAATCAATGCCCAAGTGAGCCGCGCTTTCGGGCAGCCTAAACGAGCAATCCGCATACATCGCCCGGCGCTTTTTCAGTTCCTCTGCCAACAAGCGGCAGCGGCGGTACTCCAACAAACGCAAGACAAGCTCACCGCGCGGGTCATCATCCCATTCGCCGTCCACTTTTTGTTTTGGCAAAAGCAAGCGTGACTTAATCTGCAAAAGGGTTGCCGCCATCACCAAAAAGTCCGAAGCCACATCCATATCCGGCGTCACCATCGCAGCCAGATACGCCATATACTGCTCTGTGATACTGGCAATGGGGATGTCATAAATATCGATTTTTTGCTTATCAATCAGTGCTAAAAGCAGATCTAAAGGCCCGTTAAAAGCCTCCAACTCCAACTCAAGAACAGGAGGAGTGCCTTGTAGCCCGCCACCTGTTTCCAAAGCCGAAAGCTCTTCTTCTATTCGATCGAATGACGCCAAAACAAACCCCCAAAATCGTTTATAGTAAGGTCACAAGCCAATTAAAGAGCGCATTAAAGGGCCACTGAATCAGTTGAACAATGGGACTGGCCACAAAGCGGATGACTCGACTGACTACAGAAGGAGCCGCAACAAAGAGCACTAAAAAACCCAAACCGATGTAACGTTCGTTTTGCAATAACCATCTATAGGCCGTATTAGGCAAAATACCGCCTAAAATCTTGGAACCGTCCAAAGGCG